>JAKSLI010000020.1 GCA_024401305.1 Bacteroidaceae bacterium
TGGATGAGGATTGTCGGAGTTGTTGTAGTTGAGCTTTGTGCCAGAATACATCGAGTACTTCATGAAAGCACTAGTAGTAAGCTTCATAGCTTCATTGATGTTCCAATCCCAAGTGAGGATGGCAGAAGGCGCAAAGTCGTTGATGATGCGTGAGTTGCGCACCTTTCCGTTCTGGTAACCCCAATAAGGGTTGTAGAAGCGGTCGTTGGCAATCCAGTACATCTCGTCAGTGGCAGCACCCTGTGAACCGCGCTCTGTAGGATTACCCCAAGTAGAGAGGGAAATCTGATGCTCGCTGTTCAGGATCTTCGTCACACCGAGATAGTATGAGAGAGAGTTGTAGAATGTACCTTCAACATAAGCCGTACCTGGAGTGGCGCCACGATAAGTGACGTTTGCAGCGTAAGCCCAGCCGTTTTCAGAAACGCCAGAGCCGTAAGTGTACATTGCGCGGAGAGAGTAGTTGCGGTTTGCGCCAGTGAGAGTGACGCGGTTGCCGGCAGCTTGTGAGATTGCACGGAAGTTGTAGTTGTTGTTACCTGCCATGCCAGAGACAGAGTAGTTGTTTGCTTCGAAAGGCAAAGAGAACTCTGCTGTCTTTGTCTGCTGGTTGAGACCGCCAACATTCGTGAATCGGAACTGTCCGCTCTCCATGTCGTTGAGAAGTACGCCGTTCATGTAAACCTCGTTGTACTTCTGGTTCATGGCACGATAGCGGAATCGCATTGGTGAGAAAAGGTAGCCCACTTGATTCGCATACATGTTGTTTGAAGAACTCATGATGGTGACATTCTGCGATGCATCATCGTCTTCTCCAAGCTGCGATTCGGTGAATGTGAACGAACCTTCCGTCTGCTCAGTCTTCTGGTCATCGTCGCCAGTGGTAGTGGTCACAGGCTTGTCTGTCTGTGCCATCGCCACGGATGAGAGTAGCAGAAAACTTGCTAACAGCTTAAAATGTTTTTGCATATTTGTGATTATTTAGTATTTTTATGGATAAGACCGGCGACGCCGGGAACTGTGGTTAAGGGGGAAGTATTACGATTTAGTGTTTAGTATTTATAGTGTTTAGTGTTATCACTACCAGGCGTTGGGGCTCAGCTTTGCCTCGATGGCATTCTCGACAACATCAGGGAGATTGCAGAAGAAGTCGATGCCGGTCTTTTTCTCAAGTTCGTCGATTGAAATCATATAAGGCTTGAGATCAACGGCAGAACTGACTTCCTTGTTCTCATGAGGGAACCAATATGCCATTGCCTTGTAGTTTGCAGGATCATTGCGATCAGTAGAGCCGTTCATTGGACGCCACATCATGTAAGCAGTATAGAAGAACTTTGGCACGATCATCTTCTTGCTGACGCGCTCTATGATTTGGCTTTCATCGTCGATTGTGCCTCCCTTAACGATGTAGAGTGTGTCTTTCGAAGCAAGATTGCTTGCTAATGTGCGGGTCTTGCCTTCCATGACATACCACAATCCTTTCTGGTTGAACTTTGAATACTGTGGCTGCATATTCGTCATGAAGAATGTCTCAATGTTTGCTTCCTGCGTGTAAAGGCGGTCGGCAGAAGGACAGATGTGACCGTGGTCGTAAGGAGTTCCGTAATACAAATCCTCAAGCATCTCTGAAGAAGAGAGATTCTTGTGGTCGAAAGGATAAGTGCGCTCAGGGTATTTTGCGTCGCCATAGATTGAACCCGGATAACTGTAATCCTTCGGGGTCCAGCGAACAACGCTTGAGCCGTCACTACGCTTGCCAGTCTTTCGGTTTGATGTGTCAAAACGATAGCAACTCCAACGCTGCGATTTCTTATCAATATCCCATTCTACGGCATAATTCATTCCGTAGTTTCGCTCATCAGCTGATGTTCCGGTATAGACAATAACCCTGCTAGTTCCACCTTTGACTTTTGGGAACTCAAGGTTGTTTTTCACATATTTGTTTCCAATGGTGTTCTTATTGTCGTTCTTCGCGATTGATGACGATTTAGAATCGTCGTCATCGCTACTGCAACTGCATACGCAGAAGGAAACGAGAAGAAGGGTGAAAAGGTATATGTAGAAGTGATTTTTATTCATAGGTCTGTTGGTCTTTGACGCGCAACTCTTTTCCAAAAGAGAGGCATATTTAGCGCGACAAAATTACAAAAGTTTTTTCAATGTACCAACAGAAACCCAGAATATTATATAAATCAAGATAAATCAAGCAAAGAAAATGGAAAAACAGAATAATCTATGCCCTAAAAAACATGCTTCATCGAACTTTCTATGCTTTCAGAACTTTGTTCAAACAAACTATAAGTGCTACCAACATGAGTATGCATATCAGCATAACAGAAATCATAATCGGATAACTTCCACCGAAGGTTTCAAGCAAATGCTGGTCGGCTATTTTCGGGAAGAACTTTGCAATAATGAACACTAATGTGTTGTTTGCGAAATGCAGGAAGACTCCAGGCACAATGCTTCTTGTCTTGTAATATAGCCAACCCAAGAATGTTCCGACAAGCGTTGCATGAAAGAACTGGGCGATGTTGCCATGAACAATGCCGAAAAGAACGGCTGAGATGAGAATTGAATAAACAACTCCCTTGAGATTCGTGGTTTGAGAAGCTGACAATTGCTCGTCAACTTCACCTTCTTTACCGCCCTTGAAATAATCCAGCAAGAGTCTGAGCAAAGCGCCACGAAAGACGATTTCCTCTGTAATCGGGACAAGCAATGCTATAACAAGAAAGCTGATTGGAGATTGCATTATTTCCATCATGATGCGTTCCTGGGTTTCATCTGCCTCAACACCCATCAGTTCGAGCAGACTGGCAGAAGGAATAACGCAGCAAACGGCAAACAGACACAGCATAAGATAGACTGCAATGTTTGCTTTCCTAATATTATCCGCGCTCTCTGTCCACCATTTTCGCCACCAATACAAGCCTATCGTAATCACACTACTTAGAGTTAGCGTGATAGTCAAAGCCAATGGATTCAGCACAAAATCTTTCCAAATCAACACGCCGACAGAATTGCAAATCAGCTGTATCATTAGAAAGCACACAACATACCAAGAGGCATCTACAATCGTTCTAGTTTTCTTATTCATAACTTTCTGATATATAGACTATTGAATATTGGGAATTATTGGATGAGTTCGTCTGCATCTTCGTTGAAGATTGCTGCGGAAGTCTTCTGCTCTCGTGGATAGAAATGCACCGCGCTATCATTCATCTTTGGATGATTCTGTTGTATAAGTCGGATGATTTCCGCACCAGCCCAGATGGCAGGTCCGTAGGCATGTGCTGCCATTGGATGAACAGGACGATAGTAATAGAATGCAGGATCGAACGCCATGCCAGTGCCGACGCATGTTCCCGTAACCTTTCCGTCCTGCTGAATCTCCGTGCTTACGGCATTCCAAGCGAGAAGGGCAGCTCCTCCGTAAGCGTTTGCCTCAAGCCAACCTTCGTTTATGGCGTGGGCAATGCAATAGGCGTAGATGGCCGTGCAAGAGCTTTCGAGATACGAATCCGTGCGATTGAGAAGCTGATGCCAGAAGCCTTCGCCACTCTGGAGAGCAACGAGTCCGCGAACATGCTTGCGAAGTTGCTCGAGAACCTCGGGACGGCGTGGATGATCCTTTGGCAGAACATCAAGGATTTCGCATGTGGTGAGAAGTGCCCAACCGTTGGCACGTCCCCAGAAGAACGCTGGCTGCTCTTTTCTGCCTTCGATATAGCCGTGGCGATAGATGTTGAGCTCTGGAACGAACATGCGGTTTACGAAGCCAAAGTAATGCTTCACAGCCTCGTCATAATGACCGCTGTAAGCCTCCGTTGGCAATCCCATGAACATGTCGTCAAGCCAAATGGTGTTGCGCAAAGGACGATTACGGCAGAATGTGCCGTCAGGAAGGCGAAGTTCCTTGTTGAGAACGAAATCGGAATAGCGTGCTATCTGGTCTTGGAGCTTGAGCTTTCCGTTTGCCTTGCTTGCCTTTATCATAGCGCAACAGATGGCGCCTGCATCGTCAAGGGCAAGCGGTTCGACTATCTTGCGAACGGTAGCCTCAGGTGTCTTACCCTTCTGAAGAACGTTCTTGTCGAAATAAGGAGCAATGTCTGCAAGGAATTGCATTCGCTTCTCTGCGTATTCGGTGTAACGCTTGTCGCCAGTAATCTTGCCGGCAGAAAGCATGGCAGAATATGTCACGCCCCATTCGTAGCTTGTCAGTCGGAACGAGCCTTGCTTTAGGCGAGAGTTGGGCGTAATCTTCTTGTAGTCAGTAATTTCCGCACCGGTAGTCATATCCTCGACAACCATGGGAGTAGTGTTGTCAAGGAAGGTAAAAATGCGGTCGATGTCAGCCTTTACCTTTGATACTTCAGGAATGCCGTAAGGAATCTTGTAGGCAGGCTTCATGAGATGAAGCGGAGTGGTAGCGTCGTTGATCTCCTGGGCGGAACAAGGCAGGATGAAACAAAAGAGAAGGAGCACACACAAGAGCCCACCCAAGCCCTCCCAAAGGGAGGGATGTTTAATAGTTTTGATAATTTGAGAAAATGATTGCATTATGTTATAAATTGGGTAATTATCTATTTACGAGTCAATTAAAAGTTCCCCCTTCGGGGGTTAGGGGGTCACGTTCAGCAGGTAGATGGCATCAAGACTCCAAGTGGCGGCGTCGTTGGTAGAAAGGCGCTTGAACTCGGTCATGCGGTTGAGAAGCATTTGCTCAAGGGCAGAATCAAGGTATTTCTGATTGCCAGTGTGCTTGAAGGCGTATGCGGAAAGACGTGAGATGCGGAAGTTGTTCTTGCTGATCTTCTGGGCATTCTCGCGATAGTTCTCGCAGAATGAAAGCCATGTCTGATGCCAGTTCTTGTCAGAGAGAGCAGCTTCCAGTTCGTTGACAAACTCAAAGCCTCCCATTATCGGAAGAAGATGGTTTGTGTTCATCATCCGCGGATCGCCTTCCCATGAGATGACACCCGTTGCAGGGTCATAGCCAAGAGCCTTTGGACCTGTGAATATTCCATTAGGGAAATCGGATATGCTCTTCATACCAGCCTTCAGCTTGTTAAGGTATTTCTTGTCCCTTGTGCGCTCCCAATGAGCAAACCAGTTGCCAGCGTATGCAAGCCAGTCAGGACCGATACGCAAACGGGCAGGAGCGGTGCAAGGGAATTGTTCACGAGGCTGCGCAAGTCGCATAGGATCAAGCGTGTAGAGCAGTTGGTCGGCATCGAGAACCTCTTCCATGAGTTCGCCAGCACGCTCATCTCCAGTGAGATAATAGTAGAAACGATTCCACCAAGCCTGACTGATACGAGCTTCCTTGGCTCCACATCCCCAATGGCTAACGTTATGGCGAGTGCCAAGACCTGCGTGAGGACCACAGTGATAGACATCGACTTCGGAGTTATGACGGAACATTGCTTCTGCCATCTTCCAAACATCCTTGCGACCAGTGCGAAGGAAACTGTACCAAAGCCATAGGTTCGTGGCAAGCTCGGTATTGTCCCAAGCAAAGCCGCCTACGTCATAAAGCCAATCGTTACGGACAGGATCGCTCGTGTGCATGAAATCTCCGTAGTTCCAGAAGCCGTACCAATGGCAGTCTTCCTGGTTCTTCTTGTAGAGCGTGAGAAGAGAGTCTAGACGGTTCTCTATCTGACATTGCAGAGGAGTATCATACTTAGGCAAACTCCATTCGCCAAAAGCCTTCTTTTCGTAAAGGTATTCAGGCGTGCAAGCGAGTTGTGGGAATGAGGTAAGCTGACGGGAAATGGCAAGAAGGGAATCGGGACCGCAGTAGCCGTTGGTAGGAACGAGGATTATTTCAGTGGTGCGAGCGATGCCTTGCGGTGTGCTCATGCCTTCCTGGATATCTTCGTAGCTTGCATTCAAGCCATGACCTTCCTTGTCATAATGGCGCAAATCCATAGCTTCAGCCTCTGGGCTCCAAATCCAGAGAGTGAGCTTTGCTGTCTCGGAACATGCGTCAGTGACTTCGATTGTTGATGGATAAGACTGCCAGAAATCCTTCATGACGGCGATGAGTCCGTTTGTCTTGTCGCCAACGAATGCCATTCCGTCAGCACGTTTACCGGCGAAAGTGCCAACCATCATGCAGTCGGGCTTTGCCTGCTTGCGGATAGTGTAAGACATATCGTTGAGCTGAGAAAGGCGGAAACGATTCCATGAAGCCCAGTCTTTGAGCAGTTGCTGGCTCTTCTGGTCGAAGGAAGATGCTGGCGGTATTCTCTCGCCTCGCATCTGCTTGCGCTGAACGGCTTCGCCCTTGTCTTCATCGCCAAGAGTAGCACCATTGAGAAGCCGACGACCAACAAGCGGTTGGACAGGTTCTGACCATAGTTTTCCATCGGCAAGGAAAGCCACATGACGGTTGTAAAGTTCATCTTTGAGAGCTACCTTCACCTGTATTCCAAGCGATTGGATGAAGTCCTTGTCTTGGTCGCCATCGTAGATGAATGTGTGAACGAGCTTAGTTTGTGTGCTTCCTGTGTAGGTATAGACACGGAGAATGGAAGGAAACTTGCCCACATGACCGCAAATCTTCGTGCAAGTGCGAACGGAATTAGAGGTTTCTACGACGGTGCTGTCGATAGTGTAAGGGAGAGTTGTACCGTCAGAGAGGGTGGCAATGAGGGAGAGGGAGTTGAGGGTTTCAGAGGTTTCAAGGGTTTCAGAGGTTTCAGGAGTTTCTGGAGTTTCAATGGTTTCAGGGGTTTCAGGGATTTTAGGAGAAACTACGGCAGAAACGGAAGCCCATTTCACGGAACCATCTGCCCAATATGCAAGCGGAGAAACGGCGACATTTGTGCTGTTGGAAAGCTTCGCGTTCTGGAGTTGTTTAGGCATCATCTCGCCTTTGGCAAAAGGAACGCCGAAGGTTTGTGGGGTAGCGATTGTTGGGGTTTCATCGCCTATCCAATGAAGGGGGATAAGCTTGCCTGAGATGGAGAGGGATGAGCCCGCAGCTGACGCTACGGGAACAGGGGCTGAGTGAGGTTTTGAGGTTGTAAGGTTTTGAGGTTGAGAGGTTGGATTTTGAGGTTTTGAGGTTGGGGATTGCGGCTGGGTGACGCGGAAACGGCGGAGTTTCGTGTGCGATTTTGTAGTACGGAAGCCGAACCAGCCTTCCTTAAGTGGGTTTTCGTCGGTAAAGTCCACTATACATTCGCCATCAATGGAATAGCGAGTGTTGCTGCCCTTACATTCTATACGAATGTGATACCAATGGTTTGGCTTTATAAGATGCTTGCTGTCAGTATATTCCGTGAGAATCTTCGGACGAAGAGAAGCTTCATCAATAGCAGCCTTGTTGCCATCATAACGACGGAAACGAGTTGTGGAATTGTAGTTTCCACCATAGCCGAGATAGTAAAGTTGGAGCGAATAGCAATTCAAGAAAATGCCACTTCGCCATTCCTTATTATATAATATGTCAGAAGGATGCTCAGGATCAGATGCTTTCCAGAAGCAATTCAAGTCGCTCACCCGATTCCATTCGCTATCATTTCCTTCTTCGTAAACAGCACAAGCGTCATATTCTATGGTACAATCGCCCGAAACTGGTTTGTTATACCATAGCGTCAAACCTTTCGGCGCCCACATCTCCACCTCATCTCCGTTGAAGGAAATGCGAGTGTCAGCGGATTCCGATTCAGGGGTCCAGAGGTGAGATTGGGCAGAACATGGAAGGACAAAACACAAGAGAAAGAGAAGCCCACCCAAGCCCTCCCAAAGGGAGGGATGTTTAATAGTTTTGGTATTTAGAAAAAATGATTGCATTTTATTATAAATTGTACATTATTCAAGTTTTGCAAGCTCAACTTGAATAATGGCAATAATTAATAGAACTATTAAAAGTTCCCCCTTCGGTGGTTAGGGGGCTAACAGATATCCAAGATGTGGCGGCTGATTGTAGCAAACATTCTGCCAAGCAATAGCCATACGGTAGATGTGATCATGCATGAGAGTTGGCACACGATGTTCCGTTGGAATTGTGGTAGTATGGATGTAAAGCTTGTCGCAAGTGTCACGGTCATAGAGAATAACTTCCTCACGCCAGTCGCCAAAGAGGTCGGCAAGGATGTTTGGAGTATTCTTTGTACCGTTGCAAGCGCGGCCTTGGAGTTGAACAAGAGTTTCGAAAGAGATGGTCTTTTCCTTGTCGCCCGTAATGACTGGCTTATAGACTGTGTTGCCATCGTAAGGCTCATCCTGAAGATCGCCATCCCAATAGATGCGGAAGTTTGTAGGCTTTCTGCTTCCTTGCGCAAGTTTTCCGAGAATCTTGCCACTCTTTCCGCTGGCAGTATGTATGTTGTTGGTTGCAAGCGACCAGAACTCATAGCCCTTGGAACCGGCAAACATATCCATGGCAACGCCACGACCATTATCGTCATCTTGCTCAGAATCCTCACGCCAAAGGATCTTTCCTGTTACCGGGTCATGAATCTCGGCACAGTAATTTGCGTTCTTTCCTTCATGAACCATGAACACTTCAAGTCCTGGGCGTTCTGGAATCAAGTCGCCAAGATGGAGAGCATCGCCATGACCGAGACCTGTAGAAGAAAGGAGTTTTCCGTTATGGTCGATAGTTGCAGAGCCGTAGATTATCTCATCACAACCATCATTGTCAACATCGCCAACAGCTACAGAGTGAGCACCTTGTCCAAAAGCGCTATTCTTGCCGTGTTCAAGCGACTGATGAAGCCAACGAAGAGTGATGTTCTTGCCATCGAAGTCGTATGCAGCGAGGTTTGACTGAGTATAATAACCACGGCAGAAAACCATACTTGGCTTCTTTCCGTCAAGGTAAGCTACGCAAGCAAGGTAACGCTCCGAGCGGTTGAAATGATTGTCACCCCACCATTCGATGTCCTTATAAGCTGGCTTATATGGCACGGTTGCAAGCTCCTCACCTGTCTCACCCTTGAATACAGTAAGATATTCAGGACCGCCAATTATCCTACCGAGCAGAGCACCTTCCTTGCCAACATAATCCGCGTCCTTGTCATCGCCTGGAAGAAGCACAAACTTCCCCTTGCCGTCAACAGTTCCAGGAGCTGTCTTGCAAGCTATCTCTGCCTTGCCGTCGCCATCAAAGTCGTAAGCAAGAATCTGTGTATAGTGAGCACCAGCACGGATGTTCTTGCCAAGACAGATACGCCAAAGGAGGTTTTGAGGTTTTGAGGTTGCAAGGTTTTGAGGGTCTGCTGTTGGGAGCTTATAGCAATCAATATAAACCGGATCGGTATAGCCTGTATGAGCATTGTCATGAGCATTGTGTGGATCCCACTTCAGGATGAGTTCGTAAACACCATCGCCATCAACATCAGCTACAGAGCAATCGCCTGGAGTATATTTGTGGGTGGCTGGTTGCCATCTTCTTTGACGCTGACCTTGATTCTGACCTTGTCCTTGACCGCCGTTTCTTGGTTCCCTAATGCGAGGACGCTGAGCACCTTGAATGGTATCAAACTCCGGACGCCTTTCACGAGGAATGAGATTGTCCTCTACAGGAGGTGTGAGGTTCATGGTAAGGTAAGTGTCTGACCAAGGCATGACGGTTTCGGAAGTTTCCGTTTCCTTGCCTTTGACAACAGTCTTCACCATATATTTTGACTCCACAGAACCGCTTTTGTCTGTGAAGTTACTCACTTTCAACGGAGATGAATTGAGCTTCTTTCCGTCACGATAAAGATTAAACTTTACATCAGAATTGTCAGTTCCAAGTACACGCCAACTGATGAACACGCCATTATCTGTCTTCACGGCAGTAACACCACGAGTGAGTTTCTCGTATTGCTGGTTTGCATTGAATGTCTGAGCAGAAGCACCCATTGCCGAAGCCGACAAAAGAAGTGCGAGGGTTAATGCTTTCATAATATTGTAAGGGTTATATTTATTTACGATTTACTGTTAACACATAAACAGGTGTAGGCTGACTTTGAGCCACTTTCTCACCGTCACCTTGCTTCGTTTGCTGAACAAACACATCGAGACGCTGGCGAGTGTTCAAAAGCGAGATGTCGTAACTTGGTTCCCAAGCATCAACAGCGAAGTCGGTAATATCGGAAACTTTCCATTTGCCTTTGGCTAGATTCTTGCATTTGGCTACGGAAACCTTGCTACCTCTCTCCTCATCGCGGAAGATATAGTACGTCTCTACCCTACCCTTCTTCTCCTTAACAGCAAGTCGTGGACGGGAAATAGGAATCATCTTCGTGCCAACGCCACCAAGTGAAAATGGCTGGGTGCGCTCAAATATCTTGCATGAAGTCCAATTATCCTTCAAATCTTTCCACACAAGTCGATATTGAGGCACATTGGAATCCTGGTCACGCCAATAGGTTGCGATATAAGGATTGCCCTGAGAATCAGCAGTCATGCTTGTCTGATTGATGAGTTCGCTGTTCTGCGGAATAAAGAAAGCTGTCTCTGCTGTAGCGGCTGTTATAGGCAACTGATAGCGAGTGCCGTCGCTCTTCTCCCAAGTCTTTCCGCCATCCTTAGATCGAGCGTAACAAAGGTCATGGTTTGTTGCTACATCAGGAGTTTCGCGCCATACCCAAGAGACGTGGATTGTGCCTTGAGCGTCCACGCAAAGTTGCCAGTAAGCATTGCGCTTTTTCTCGCCATCTATCAGAACATCCTGCAGATTTTTCCAACGTTTTTCCTTCAGATGATAGCGCTTCATGACAAGATTTCCTCTACCCGAACTTCCTGAACGATAGGCAAATAGCAAGTCACCATTAGGAAGATTGTAGAACTCAGGATATGTGACATTCTTCTCGTCATTGCCATTCATTGGCTGAAGTTCTCCGAATTCCATTGAAAGCGGTTGCTTGCTCTTGCAATAGCGAAGCGGATGACCATGATGATCGAACGAAAGATGAATGTAACCATCGCCGTCAATGCCAATGCTTATTATGTTATGGGCATCTCGAACATTTCCCTTATACTGCGTACGCTGCACTTGCCAATCGCCATCATTGCCTTTCTTTGCAAGCATTCTCTTGGCAAGAACCACATAACCGTCAGCATCGTAATACGCAGCAAACTGATAGTCGCCGTGAGTGATTACGGAACTTTGGCGAAAGATAGTCGTATTGACTGATGTTTGCGCATAGCCATCGCCAATCTTGCTCAAGGTCTGTGAGGTGACAGTGAGCGAGAATAGCAGGAAGAGCGTCAGTATCGTATTTTTCAAGTGATAAGTTTTCATAGGTTTGAAATATTGGTTAGTGGGCAGTATATTTATAAATTGTCCTTAATTGCGCACAAAATTACAAATAAAATTTCAACCAAACAACATTTTTCCAAGAAACCTTACATTATTATAATAAATGGCAAAAAATGGCACTTCCCATTGATACTATTTTGTCAAACATTAGGGTCTTTTTAATAAACCTATGCAACTCGACCCAAAACTCAGCGGAACTCGATGCAAAACTCATAGGATTTTGACTCGTTTTCCTATGAGTTTTTAGTCGTTTTCCTATGAGTTTTTTCAAGCATTCGTAACCTTCACATTATCAAATAGTTACAAAAGCGCCATACAACCCAATTCGTCGTAAAAAGGCACTAATACTATTTTGTCAGCTTTTCCTTGAAAAAATTAGCACAAATAAATAAAAAATTTTATTTCCGACCATATCTTTGCAAGTCACAATTATTTTTCGTTACTTTGCATCTTGTTTCGAATGAATAATCCTTAAAATGAGCATATTTTCAAAAGAACAGGAGCAACGATTGCTCGAAATGATACGACTTGGACAGGAGATGACCAGTCGGGACAAGTTCAACCTGATCGTCAGGCTGAGCATTCCGTCGGTTCTTGCCCAAATCACCTCCACCCTGATGTTCTTCATCGACGCAGCCATGGTGGGCAAACTCGGAGCGGAAGCATCGGCAGCCATCGGTATCGTTGAAACAAGCACTTGGCTTATGTTCGGACTTTCGGCAGCTCTCGCAATGGGTTTCTCCGTACAGGCTGCACAGTTCATCGGTGCCAACGATATGAAGCAAGCGAAGAATGTCTATCGACAAGGCATAATCTGCATTTCCTTGCTATCGTTCGTGCTGATGGCAATATGCCTTGCCATTTCGCCTTTCCTGCCATATTGGCTTGGTGGAAACGAGGATATTGCAAGCGATGCTTCGTGGTATTTCGGAATATGCGCTGCGAGCTTGCCATTGATGATGATCGGGCGCTTGTCTTCAAGTATGCTAAAGTGCTCGGGAAACATCAGAATACCGAGTATAATAAGCATCCTGACCTGCGTTAACGATGTGATTTTCAACTACATATTCATCTATATCTTCGGATTGGGCGTAATCGGAGCTGCCATCGGTTCCGGACTTGCCTACGCTGTTGCCTGTTGCATCGAGACATGGTACGCGGCTTCACGCTCAAAGGAGATTGGACTTGTTGGCGAGAGGTGGAATTTCCGCCCTGAATGGCATTACATAAAGAATGCGGCAAAGATATCTCTTCCTATGGCTGCCCAATATGTAATGATAGACGGAGCACAGATAGTCAGCACCATGATTGTGGCTCCTCTCGGCACAATAGCCATCGCTGCTAACACGCTGGGTATCACCGCAGAAAGTCTTTGTTACATGCCTGGTCATGGAATTAGCGAAGCAGCTACGACGGTTGTTGGACAAAGCATCGGCGCAGGCAGAAACAAGTTGTGCATGAGTTTCGCGAGAATATCGCTGGCTTTCGGCATGATTGTGATGGCTTTGATGGGCGTGATAATGTTCTTCACGGCAGTTCCGCTAATGTCCTTGCTGACTCCTGTTGACGAAATCATCCAACTTGGTGCCGGATGCCTTAGAATAGAAGCTTTCGCCGAACCGTTCTTCGCAGCTGCTATAGTCAGCAATGCTATTCTTCTTGGCGCTGGCGACACCGTGAAACCTGCCATAATATCACTCTGCAGCATGTGGTTCGTTCGACTCACTCTCGCTGCCGCCTTAGCTCCTCAATACGGACTTTACGGCGTTTGGATTGGTATGGCAATCGAACTTACTGTTCGCGGAATAGTGTTCTTGCTGCGTGTTTTCAAGGGAAATTGGATGAAAAAAGCAATATAATACATCAAAAAATCACATTTTCGCGCGTAAATAAATGTTAATGCGTGAAAGTTATGTGACTATTTACTGATTTTTTCATAACTTTGCACGCGATTACAATAAACTACAATAATTGTTTTTACAACATAAACATTCACTCGAACATTAAATTAACTGATCAATATGAAAAAGATTCTGTCTCTCTTGTTTGTGCTCATGGCAACACTTAGCGCTAACGCACAGTTTGAAGAAGGAAAAACTTATGTCGGCGCAAACCTCACAGGCCTTGACATGAACATCAGCGGCGCTGAGAAATTCAGATTAAGCGCAGGTGCTTCCGGCGGTTATTTCATCATGGACAATGTGCTTGTCATGGCAAATCTCGGCATTGAAAAGAATGGCAGCGACATCAACAGAAATGTATTTTCAATTGGTGCTGGTGGCCGTTACTACTTTGTAGAGAATGGCATCTTCCTCGGCGCAAGTGCAAACTACACTCATGTTCAGAAGAAATTCAACGATATCCTCCCACAGGTAGAAGCTGGTTATGCTTTCTTCATCAACCGCTCGGTTACTATCGAACCTGCCGTTTACTTCCAGGCTTCGTTCATCAATGCTGACCGCGACCGCTTCGGCTTGAAGGTTGGTATCGGTATTAACCTCGAAACAAACAAGAAAGACGGCTGCGCTTTCACAATGGAATATTAATTATAAACAAATATGCTTACACCAGATCAACTCAACGACGAACTCATAAAGCTCTCTTTCGCTGAAGATATCGGCGACGGTGACCACACAACTCTCTGCTGCATCCCTGAAGATGCAATGGGCAAATCAAAGCTTCTCATCAAGGAAGACGGCATTCTCGCAGGTATCGAAATCGCAAAGAAGGTTTTCGCTGCTTTCGATAAGGATATGCAGGTTGAGGTATTCATCAACGACGGCGCAGAAGTAAAGAAAGGCGATGTTGCGATGATTGTTTCAGGAAAGGTTCGCTCTCTCCTTCAGACAGAACGCCTCATGCTCAACATTATGCAGCGAATGAGTGGTATTGCCACAATGACACGCAAGTATCAGCAGGCTCTCATCGATGCCGGCACACAGACTCGCGTTCTTGACACTCGCAAGACTACTCCTGGCATGCGTATGCTTGAGAAGGAAGCTGTCAAGATTGGTGGCGGTATGAACCACCGCATCGGACTCTTCGACATGATTCTCCTTAAAGACAACCATGTTGACTTCGCAGGTGGTATCCACAACGCAATCTCTCGTGCAAAGGCTTATTGTGCAGAGAAGAACAAGGACTTGAAGATTGAGATTGAGGTGCGTAACTTCAAGGAACTCGAAGAAGCTTTGGCAGAGAACCCTGATCGCATCATGTTCGACAACTTCACTCCTGAAGACACAGAGAAGGCTGTGAAGATCGTTAACCACCAGTGTGAGACAGAATCAAGCGGCGGCATCACTTTCGACACAATGATTCCTTACGCTAAGGCAGGTGTTGACTTCATCTCATTCGGTGCTCTCACCCACTCTGTCAACGGTCTCGACATGAGTTTCAAAGCCGTTTAATCAAAAAGCGATTATTCAAAAAAGCCACTGTTCCCGGCGCTTTTACGCCGGCATCATAAAAAAAGCGATCATTCCCAGCGGTTTTCCGCTGGGCTCTATAGAAATGAAATCCCTTTTACTCTCTCTCTCATTACTGATTTCAACCTCAGTATTCGCCCAGCCTTCTGCCGTCAAGAATGTGCAGAAGGCGGTGTTTGCTTTTATAACATACGATAAGGCTGGCAACCAACTCGGTGAAGGTCATGGCGTTTTCGTCAGCAACGACGGCGAAGCCATTGCCCAGTGCAAGCCTTTCATTGGTTGCCATCGTGCTGTTGTTACTGACCAAGCAGGCAAATCATACGAAGTAAAGCGAATGCTTGGTGCAAACGAGGTTCACAATGTAGCCCACTTCAAGATTGAAGCAAAGACTACACCTGCAAACATTCTCAACGCAGCAACTCCACAACAAGGAACAAAACTTTATTGCGTAGGCACAAAACAAAGCGGAACAATCAACGAAGGTGCTGTTCGCAGCGTGGAAACTTTCCTCGACAAATATGCCTATTACATCGTAAAGCTCACAGGCCAGGAAGGTCTCGGCGGCTGTCCGTTCGTCACAGAGCAAGGACAGGTTGTTGGACTTCTTGAGATTTCATCAAATACTGCGGACGCTTATTCAACAGATATTCGCTACGCAAAATCGCTTGAGCCTCAGATGCTTTCTGCCAGTGACCCTGCGCTATTCAAGATTCACATCCCTCTTCAGCTTCCAGCAGAGAAGGATCAGGCACGCATTGTCATGATGATGCTTTCTAGTGGAGATTCCATCAAATATGTTTCTGCAGCAAAGGACTATATCAACGCTTATCCTGCAGAGATTGAAGGCTACCCTATTGTAGCATCAAATGAAGCTGCAGCCGGTAACTATGCAAACGCTGACAATATCATGAAGCAGGCTCTCAAGAACTGTAATGACAAGGCAGCAGCTAATTATGAGTTCAGCAAGCTCGTTTACAACAAGTCTCTTTATCAGCCTGAACCGGCTTATGCCGATTGGTCGTTTGACAAGGCTATCGAATACATCAAGGCGGCTCAAGGATTTGACAACAGTTCTCACTATCGCAACCACGAAGCGCAGATTCTTTTCGCTCAGCAGAAATATGCAGAAGCTGACGAAATCCTGACTTCGCTCATTGACGCAAAGGATGTAAACAAGTCTGAGATCTACTACGAATCTGCTCGTTGCCGCCAAGCTATGGAAAAGAGCAACGAAGAGATTGTCGCACTTCTTGACAGCGCAATAAATAATGTTGACTCACTCTCCATCAATTCTGCCGCTCCTTATTTCTGGATGCGCGGAAGAGTGTACGACAACATGAAGAAATATCGCGAGGCTGTGCTCGACTACTCTCGTTATCAGGTTCTTATGCAAGGTCGTGTGTACGAGGATTTCTACTACACTCGCTTCGCAGCAGAAGTTAATTGCAGAATGTTCCAGCAAGCTCTCATTGACATTCATAACTGTGCGATTCTCAACCCTAAAGAACCTCTTTATCCTCAAGAGGAAGCCCAACTTGCCCTTCAGGTTGGCTTGATTGACAATGCGGTAGTTGCAGCTACCTATTGCACAGAGATAGCACCGGAATCATCTACGGGCTACACACTCCTCGCTCTCGCGCTTGCAAAACAAGGCAACAAGGAAGAAGCAAGAAAGAACTTCCAGAAGGCTAAGGAACTCGGCGACGAGAAGGCAGACGAGTTGATGCAGAAATATTTGAAGTAACGAAAATGGCAAAGATAGCATTACTTCTTTCCGGTGGAGTCGATTCTTCCGTTGTTGCTTACGAGCTTCATCGTCAAGGTTTGGAGTTTGACAGTTTCTATATAAAGATCGGTCCTGAGGACGACAAGGAATGGGATTGTTCAAGCGAAGAAGACCTTGAGATGGCGACTGCTGTTGCGCATAAATACGGAACAAAACTGCAAGTCGTTGACTGTCATAAGGAATATTGGGACCAAGTTACCAAATATACAATGGACAAGGTGCGCAGCGGTTTCACGCCTAATCCCGATGTGATGTGCAACCGACTCATCAAGTTCGGAGCTTTCCACGAGAAAGTCGGAAAGGACTATGACATTATAGCCACTGGTCATTACGCACAAACGGAAATCATCGACGGAAAGAAATGGCTTGTCACAAGTCCAGATCCGGTGAAAGACCAGACGGATTTTCTTGCCCAAATCTATGATTGGCAACTCCAGAAAGCCATCTTCCCTATCGGTCATTACCAGAAAGGCGAAGTTCGCGAGATTGCTGAGCGTGAGCATCTTGTAAACGCAAAGCGTAAGGATTCTCAAGGAATATGCTTCCTTGGCAAGATAAACTACAACGACTACATCCGTCGTTATCTTGGAGAAAATCCTGGCGACTGCATTGAGTTTGAGACAGGAAAGTTCATCGGCAAGCATAAAGGACTTTGGTTTCATACCATTGGTCAGCGCAAAGGACTCGGTTTCGGCGGCGGACCTTGGTTCGTAATCAAGAAAGACATGGAGAAAAACATTCTCTATCTCTCAAAAGGCTACGACCCAGAGACAGCCTACAAGGACGAGTTCCTCATCCACGATCTTCACATCCTGACGGAATCACCGTTTGCAGAATGCCAAGGCAAGAATCAAAGTTCTGTCTCTATAACCTTCAAAATCCGTCACACCGCAGACCACCACAAAGCCATCCTAACGGATAACCACGACGGCACTTACACCGTAAAATCAGAACAGAAAATCCACGGCGTAGCTCCTGGTCAGTTCTGCGTAATCTACGACGAACAGCATCACCGCTGCTTCGGCTCCGGAGAGATCACCCTATAAACCACAAAGAATATGGAATTAGCAACTAAATACAATCCCCAAGACGTTGAGTCAAAATGGTATCAGTACTGGCTCGACAACAAGCTCTTCGCGAGCAAACCAGATGGTCGTGAACCTTACACAATAGTTATCCCACCACCAAATGTAACAGGTGTGCTCCACATGGGTCACATGCTCAACAACACTATCCAGGACATTCTTGTTCGCCGTGCACGCATGGAAGGCAAGAACGCTTGTTGGGTACCTGGTACAGACCACGCTTCCATTGCAACAGAAGCTAAGGTAGTAAACAAGCTTGCTCAGCAGGGCATCAAAAAGCGCGACTTGACTCGCGAACAGTTCCTTGAGCACGCTTGGGACTGGACAAACGAGCACGGTGGCATCATCCTCAAGCAGCTCCGTCGTCTCGGTGCTTCTTGCGATTGGGATCGCACAGCATTCACAATGGACGAAAAGCGTTCTGAGTCAGTGCTTAAGGTATTCTGCGACCTCTACGACAAAGGTCTCATCTACCGTGGTCTCCGTATGGTAAACTGGGATCCAAAGGCTCAGACAGTGCTTTCTACAGAGGAAGTTATCTACCGTGAGGAAAAGAGCAAACTCTATTACCTTAAATATTATGTAGAGGACAGCGATTCCGTTAAGCCTACAGGTGAGGAAGGCGAAGTTCTCCACAAGGACGAAAAGGGCTATTATGCTGTTGTGGCAACAACCCGTCCTGAGACTATCATGGGTGATACTGCTATGTGTATCAATCCTAAGGACCCTAAGAACCAGTGGCTTAAGGGACACAAGGTTATTGTTCCGCTCGTAGGTCGTGTTATTCCTGTTATCGAAGACCGCTATGTTGATGTAGAGTTCGGTACAGGCTGTTTGAAGGTTACTCCTGCTCATGATGTTAACGACTACGCTCTCGGTAAGACTCATAACCTTGAGACTATCGACATCTTCAACCCAGACGCAACAATCTCTGAGGCAGCTGACATGTATGTTGGTCAGGATCGTATGGATGTTCGCAAGCAGATTGCCATCGATCTCGGTGAGGCAGGTCTCCTTGAGAAGGTAGAAGACTACGACAACAAGGTAGGATATTCAGAGCGTAACCAGGACACAGCAGTAGAGCCACGTCTCTGCAAGCAGTGGTTCCTTTCTATGCAGCATTTTGCTGACATCGCTCTCCCACCAGTACTCTCAGGCGAACTCAAGTTCTACCCAACAAAGTACGTCACTACATACAAGAACTGGCTCGAAAACATTCAGGATTGGTGTATCTCTCGTCAGCTTTGGTGGGGACATCGCATCCCAGCTTATTTCCTTCCTACAGAAGAAGATGAAGCAGAGAAGTTCGTTGTTGCCCTCACTGAGGAAGAAGCCCTTGCAAAGGCTCGCGCTAAGTATGGCGAGGGCATCACTGCCGACATGCTCACTCGCGACGAGGACGCTCTCGACACTTGGTTCTCTTCATGGCTCTGGCCAATCTCTCTCTTCGACGGTATCAACAATCCTGGCAACGAGGAAATCAACTACTACTACCCTACTGCTGACCTCGTAACCGGTCCAGACATTATCTTCTTCTGGGTAGCACGTATGATTATGGCTGGCTGCGAATATCAGAAGCAGATTCCTTTCCGCAACGTTTATTTCACTGGTATCGTTCGCGATAAGCTCGGTCGCAAGATGAGCAAGTCTCTTGGTAACTCTCCAGATCCACTTCTCCTCATCGACAAGTTCGGTGCTGACGGTGTTCGTATGGGTATGATGCTTTCTGCTCCTGCAGGAAATGACATTCTCTTCGACGAGGCACTCTGCGAACAGGGACGTAACTTCAACAATAAGATTTGGAATGCTTTCCGCCTCGTTAAGGGTTGGGAGGTTGCTGACATTGAGCAGCCAGAGGCAAGCAAGATTGCATGCCAGTGGTTCGACGCTAAGCTCAAGGCTTGCAATGCTGAGATTGACGACCTCTTCAAGAAGTACCGTCTTTCTGAGGCTCTCATGGCAGTCTATAAGCTCTTCTGGGATGAGTTCTCTTCATGGCTCCTTGAAATGATCAAGCCTGGCTATCAGCAGCCAATCGACAAGGCTACTTACGATAAGGTTCTCTCTTACTTTGACGCTCTCCTCAAGATGCTTCACCCATTCATGCCATTCATCACAGAGGAACTTTGGCAGAATCTCTATGAGCGTAATGATGGTGAATCTATTATGCGTGAGAAGCTTGAACTCCCTGCTCCAACAGCTGAGGAAGAAAAGCTCATCGCTGACATCGAGGTTGTTAAGCAGATTGTTGCCGGCGTTCGTATGGTTCGCAACCAGAAGAACATCGCACCAAAGGAACCTCTTGCCCTCAACCATGTTGGAGAGAACGCTTACGCAGCTTACGACAGCGTAGTCACAAAGATGGCTAATCTTTCTGAAATCTCTAAGGTTGACGAGAAGTCTGCTGATGCTTCTGCCTTCATGGTAGGTACTATGGAATGGGCAGTTCCTGTAGGTAACCTCATTGATGTTGAGGCAGAAATCGCAAAGAACGAAGCTCAGCTCAAGCACCTCGAAGGTTTCCTCGCTGGCATCAACAAGAAGCTCGCCAACGAACGTTTCGTTGCAAATGCTCCAGAAGCTGTTGTTGCCATGGAACGTAAGAAGAAGGCAGACTCAGAGGAAAAGATTGCTGCCATCAAGGTTGCTCTCGAAACTTTGAGAAAGAAGTAGAAATTGCAAAAAACAATAATGAAAGAAAACCTCTATTATATCAAACTGCTCCTTCTGATGTTCTGCATCGGAGGAGCAGTTTCTGCTTGTAAAGATTATGATGAGGAGAAAAAGGAATCAGCAAAACCTGAACTCACTATTTTCATGCATCAGCCTTACAGCGGACTTGAATTTTATCTCAATAGGGATTTGGAGGAGGTGAACCAAGCTCTGCTTGATAATCCAGAACTCACCAAAAGAATAAACATCCTTTTTTTCCGTAACGACGAAATCACAGGAAGACTCTACAAAAAAGTATATCAAAAGAACAAGACAACTGGGGAAGATTTCATTGAAGATGTTCTCCTGAAAGAATATCCTCTCTCACAAACGGATTATACATCATTCTCAGGAC
This sequence comes from Bacteroidaceae bacterium, assembly GCA_024401305.1. Taxonomy (GTDB): domain Bacteria; phylum Bacteroidota; class Bacteroidia; order Bacteroidales; family Bacteroidaceae; genus Prevotella. The sequence continues at coordinate 20,642 of JAKSLI010000020.1, forward strand.
TGAACAAGATTATCTCTGATATAATCACTATTGGAAAGACAGAGAAATACGGAATGGTTATTGGTTGCCACTCTAATGGTTGGTTGCCTACAATAACCGACAAATCCTCACGCGCGAACAATAATATATTACAAGCGCAAACAAGCAAAAGGAAAGTGTTCGGAAGGACAAGTACTGAAGATTTCGACACTACCTACAAGACTCTTGGCAAGGCTATTGAGGCAACCGGCAAAAAATTTGAATTCATTCTTGTTGATGATTGCAACTCACAAAACATCGAAGTTGCCTATGATCTTCGCAACGCATGCCATTATCTTATTGGTTCCGTAACAGAAATTGGTGCCGACGGACAATCGTACGACACAACTATCCCGAATCTTTTTGCAGCAAATTACGAAGCTATCTGCGACAATACTCTTGATTATTACACGCAACCTGGTAACAATTGGGGTACAGCAACACTTTCCGTTGTTGATTGCAGCCAAGCAGAGCAGATGGCTTCAATTATGAAAGCCATCTACAACCAATCGGATGCCGCCACTGTCAATCGCTCTTCCGTACAGGTTCTTGACGGATATGACCACTTTCTTTACGGCCACAACATATTCTACGATTTCTCGGATTATGTCCACAAGCTTTGCGATGACCAGAACCTTATTGCTGATTTTGAGGCACAACTCCAGAAACTCGTTATTTACAATGTCTTCACTCCAGAATTCAATTCGTGTTTCTTCGATGGTTATTACCGCGATGGAAAACCATACCGACGCCCAATAGCAACTTGCTGTGGCATTTCTTGTTCTGACCCATGTACAGAGAAACTATCAGAGTGGAAAGAAACAGCTTGGTATATCGCAACACATTAATTCTCAGCAGAATATAACGACATTTGCTTTATGGCATCTCACAATGAATATGGAGCGTGGGGCGAAGCTGTTGCAGAAGAATATCTTCGCCACAAGGGTTATTCAATCCTTGACCGTGACTGGCGTTATGGGCATAAAGACATTGACATTGTGGCATACGAAGATGATACGGACACACTCGTCATTGTAGAAGTAAAAGCTCGCCATAAAGAAGAAGTAACCACCGCTTTACAAGCCGTTAGCAGTCAAAAAGAGAAGAATCTTATTGCTGCTGGATATGCTTTTGCCCGCACTACAGGACACTTCTTTACAAATGTTCGATTTGATGTCATTACAATTGTTGGCTCAAAAGACGACTTCACCCTACAGCATTATCCTAATCTTTTCAAGCCAGGAAACAGAAACGGCAGGAGATTAAGATGAAAATCACATTCTCGAAAGCTTTCTACTTATTCTACATCAAAATAACTTTTATCTCGTTTTTATTTTGATAATTGAAAATAAAAGCGTAATTTTGTCGCGAAATTCACGATAAAACTACCCTATACAATGAATCCAAAATACACTAACATGAGTAGAAATCTTTTCTCTACAATTATATTACTGCTAAGCTCTCTTGTCTTTACCACCAAGGTAGCAGCAAAGAACATTTCCACTCTATACTCTCCAAACAAGGCAATATACCTGAACTTTGACGTTACCGACGGCAAATTGTCAATGGACATTCTCAAGGGAAAAGAAACCGTAGTTTTCAAGAACATTCCTCTTGGCATAAAGACTTCACAAAGAGACTTCACTCAAGGAATATCACTAATACAAGAAGGCTATCGCTACGCTATTCGCGAAGACTACACTATGCTCACCGGCAAGCGCAAGAACTGCACCAACGAAGCAAATTGCCGCCCATTGTTCTTCAAGAACAGCAAAGGTGAAGAGTTTGAAATAGAGTGCCGCGCCTACAACGATGGGGTTGCATTGCGCTATAAGGTGAAGAATCCAAAAGAAGGCGAAAACCTCTCGGACGAAATCACAACATATCATATCAACAATGGTGCTCGCCGATGGATCCAAACCTATCATCCAGACAGTTACGAGGATTTCTATCCAATGGCAACAAATGGCGAGAAGCAACCTCGTCAAAGAAACGCAGAATGGGGGTATCCGGCACTTGTAGAACCTATCAATGGCACATACGCTCTTATCACGGAAGCAAACATCCGTCGTGACAATTGCGGTTCAATCCTTTCCAATAGCACAAACCCAGACGATTACAAAGTAACCCTTGGCGACAACGCATCACCGATGAAAGGTTCGGAATGGGTTTCACCATGGCGAGTGGTTATCATGGGAAGCCTTTCTACAATTGTAGAGAGCACCCTTGTAACTGATGTTTCCGATCCTTGCCAAGAAACAGACACAGAATGGATTAAACCTGGTATCGCATCTTGGATTTATTGGGCATACAATCACGGTTCACAAGATTGCCAGATCATCAACAAGTACACAGACCTTGCTGTTGAAATGGGATGGCCTTACACACTTATTGATGCTGAGTGGGATGTAATGAGAAACGGCAATGTGGAAGATGCTGTCAAATATGCAGTAGGCAAAGGTATAAAACCAATGATTTGGTACAATTCGGATGCAAACTGGACAGGTTCCTCAGCCCCAACTCCACAAGGAAGACTCAAGGATCCCGCAAAACGAGAGAAAGAGTTCTCATGGCTTAACAGCATTGGCGTTAAAGGTGTCAAAATAGACTTCTTCAAGAATGACGACACATGGTCGATGAACTACTATCTTGACCTTATCGAAGCAACAAGGAAGCACAAACTCAATGTTGTGTTCCATGGATGTACTGTACCTCGCGGATGGCAGCGTACATATCCTCACCTCATGACTTACGAAGCTGTTTATGGTGCAGAATGGTATAACAACCGCCCTACCCTAACAGATATGGCTGCTGCCCATAATGCAACACTACCTTTCACGAGAAATGTAGTTGGTTCCATGGACTACACGCCTGGCACATTCTCCGATTCACAGCACAAGCACATTACCACTCACGGACACGAACTTGCACTCCCATTGCTCTTTGAATCTGGTATCCAACACATGCCGGACCGTCCTGAGACCTATGCATCCCTGCCAAAAGATGTGCAGGCATTCCTAGCAAACCTTCCCACAACATGGGACGACACAAAGCTTCTCACTGGCGATGTCGCGAAGGAAGTTGTCATTGCTCGCAAGAGTGCAGACAAATGGTACATAGCAGGTATCAACGGAACCAATGAGGCGCGTACTATCTCATTCAACCTCAACCGTTTGAAGCTAGCGAGCAACAAGAATGTAATGCTCCGAATCATCGGTGATGGCAAGAGCCAGTATGAGTTCAATTCCTATAATAAAGAAGTAAAGGATAACGAAACAATCAGCATTGAGACACTACCTCGCGGAGGATTCGTCATTCAAGTTGATCAGGAAAAAGAACCCGCAAAACTAGCTTTGTGGTACAATCGCCCAGCAAACTATTTTGAGGAAGCTCTCCCTATTGGTAACGGTCGTATCGGTGCCATGGTTTACGGCGGTGCTGATTGTGACTCAATTTTCCTTAACGACATCACAATGTGGTCCGGCAAACCATTCGACCGCCAACGCGACGCCGATGCTCACGAATGGCTTCCAGCCGTAAGAAAGGCTCTTTTCAACGAGGATTACAAGCTTGCTGACAGCCTGCAGCGTCGCATACAAGGTCCTAACTCTGAGTTCTATCGTCCTTTGGCACAGCTTTTTGTGCGTGACCTCAACAAAGGAAAAGCATCCGACTACCGCCGAGAGCTTGACATAAACCGCAGCATCTGCACAGACAGCTATACCCGTGGCGACAATAAGATTACTCGCGAGTATTTCGCATCAAATCCAGACAAGCTCATAGCAATCCATTTCAAGCAGGAAAACTATAATGTTAACCAGCATCTGAACATGTCATTCAAGATGTCTTCGCTCGTTCCTCATAAGGTTTCATACGAGAAAGATGGCATTATCGTTGACGGTCGCTCGGATGATGACCCTAACAGCATACATTTCCGCACTCATGTTGTAATGAAGAACACAGGAGGAGAGATTCTGGCAAATGGCGATTCCATCATCGTCAAGGATGCTGACGACCTCATTGTTTATATAATAAATGAAACAAATTTCAAGGGTTACAATATTCAGCCAGACGCAAGCAACACTGATTACATTACCACTGCCAACGAACGCAAAAGTCAGTTGAACTTCAACGATTACGCAAACATCCGTCATCGTCACATTACAGATTACCGCAAATTATTCGACCGATTCCAACTTACTCTTGGCAATGCGGAATACCAAGCTACTATCCCAACAGACAAGTTGCTAAGCAACTATGGCAAGAGTAACAATCAGGTTCAAGACCAATACATTGAAACACTCTATACTCAATACGGCAGATACTTGCTTATCTCTTGCTCTCGCACTCCAAGTGTACCAGCAAATCTTCAAGGACTTTGGGCTGTTGAGAAGAATCAGCCATGGCGCGGCAACTATACTGTGAACATAAACCTTGAGGAAAACTATTGGCCAGCAGAAGTTGCAAACATGCCAGAAATGGTTATGCCTCTTGACGGCTTTGTGAAAGCTCTTGCCGACAATGGTGCGACAACAGCAAAGAACTACTATGGCATAAACAAAGGTTGGTGTTCAAGTCACAATTCCGACATTTGGGCAATGACGAATCCTGTTGGAGAGAAGCATGAAAACCCAGAATGGTCGAATTGGAATATGGGCGGTGCATGGCTTGTGGAAACTCTTTGGGAACATTATCTTTACAGCATGGACAAGGAGTATCTGCGCAACACGGCTTATCCACTCATGAAAGGTGCTGCAGAGTTCTGCCTCAACTGGCTCATACCAGACCCTAACAATCCTAAGCAACTCATCACTGCTCCTTCTACATCTCCTGAGAATGAGTATGTTACGGACAAAGGTTATCATGGTGAAACATGCTATGGCGGAACTGCCGACCTCGCTATCATACGCGAACTTCTCGTTAACACCTCAATGGCTTGCCAGATTCTTAACGCAGACAAAGCTTTCAAGAACAAGCTTGATGCTGCGTGCAGTAAGCTTCGCCCGTATCAAATCGGCAAGCGCGGCAACCTTCAGGAATGGTACTACGATTGGGATGACTTTGATTGGCACCACCGCCATCAGTCACACCTCATAGGTCTTTTCCCTGGCAATCATGTCACAAATCCAAGCAAGTTCACAGCAAAGCAGCCAAACAATCAGGATGCTATCCTAAAGGCTTGCGAGCGAACACTAGAGATCAAGGGTGACGAATCAACTGGTTGGAGCACAGGTTGGCGAATAAATCTTTGGGCACGACTGAAGAAAGGCGATACAGCACACCACTATTTACAGAAACTTCTGACCTTCGTTGATCCTTCAAAGAAGCATCACAGCGGAACATATCCAAATCTTTTCGACTCACACAATCCATTCCAGATCGACGGAAACTTCGGTGGAACAGCAGGTGTGTGCGAAATGCTTATGCAGAGTAGCTATACTCCTGAAAAGGGCGCAGAAATCACTCTTCTGCCGGCTCTTCCGAAAGCATGGAAAAACGGAAGCGTCAAAGGACTGCGTGCTCGTGGCGGTTTCCTTGTTGACATAACATGGCGTAACGGTGTTGTTGCCGACTACAAGATTACTCCTACATCATCAGAGACACGCTATAAAGTTGAATTCTAACACATATAGAACATTTCCGTTAGTACAATAATTATGGAAAACAAAAAAACAAATTACCTTTTCCCACTTGCCATCATTGGCTTGTTCTTCTTCGCAATAGGTTTTGCATTCGGAATAAACGGTTTTCTCACACCAGTCCTTAAAGGTTCGCTGACAAACATCTCAACATTCCAGGCTAACCTTCTGATTGTTGTGAACTTCATACCGTTCCTCATCTTCAGTTATCCTGCAGCACAATGCATCAAGGCTATTGGTTACAAACGCACAATGGCTGTCAGTTTCATTCTCTTTGCCATTGCTTTCGGACTTTTTGTCCCTGCTACAAGCACACAGAGCATTTGGTTCTTCCTTATTGCTTGCTTCGTGTCCGGTATCGCAAACACCATTCTGCAGGCAGCTGTAAACCCATACATCACTATCCTCGGACCTATCGAAAGTGCAGCACAGCGCATGTCAATCATGGGTATCTGCAACAAACTCGCATGGCCTACGACAACTGTTTTCATGCTTCTCGTTATCGGAAAGACTGATGTAGCAAACATTCAGCTTGGCGAACTCTACACGCCATTCTACATTATCATAGCTATATTCATCGCTCTTGCTGTAGTTTCTCTCATCGCTCCTCTTCCTGAAGTTACAGCAGAAGGAGAAACTGGCGACGCTGAAGCCACAGACACAGTAGCATCTGCTTCTGCAAGTTATGCACAGGGCAAGACAAGCATTTGGCAATTCCCACATCTCATCCTCGGAGCCATCACGCTTTTCCTCTATGTTGGCGTAGAAACGATCTCACTCAGCACGATAACTGACTACACATCGTCACTTGGACTTGCTGACAGTCTCCCACAATGGGTGCTTTATATTCCGTCATTAGGCATGTGTGCCGGTTATATTATTGGAGCAACAATGATTCCTAGATTCATTTCTCAGGTACTTGCCATGAGAATCTGCGCAATCGTTGCTTTGCTTGGTAGCATCGCGGTTTGCGTATTACCTGCTGAACTTAGTGTATATAGCCTATTCCTCATGGGCTTGGGGTGTTCACTTATGTGGCCTGCTCTTTGGCCTATGGCAATGGCAGACCTTGGTCCATTCACAAAGGATGGTGCAGCACTCCTAACAACAGCTATTGCTGGTGGTGCAGCAATGCCAGCAGTGAGAGCATGGATAGAAGGACTCTCATGCTACCAGACAAGCTATTGGGCTTGCGTACCATGCTTCCTCGTTATCGTATGGTACGGTTTCTTCGGATACAAAGTAAGATAATAAAGAAAGATAAGCCCCCTGTTCCCAAAGCATCTGCTTTGGGCTTCCAATAACCAGAATCCTAAACAAACTAAATAAACAAAAAAAATGAAAAATTACGCTTTTGGTATTGATATCGGCGGTACAAACTCCGTAATGGCAGTTGTTAGCCGCGAAGGTGAAATACTCGGTCAGTGCTCTATGCCTACAGCTAGCTTTGCAGAGTTTGATGAATATATCAACGCTCTCTGCGAACACCTGAAGAAACTTGCAGAAGAAACTTGCGGCATTGAGAACATTCTTGGAGTTGGTGTTGGTGCACCTAACGGCAATTTCTACACAGGACGAATCGATTTCGCTCCAAACCTCCCTTGGAAGGGCATTCTTCCTTTCGTAGAGAAGCTTCAGGAAGCCATTGGTCTTCCTTGCGTTATCACCAACGATGCTAATGCTGCTGCCATGGGCGAGCATGCTTATGGTGTTGCAAAAGAGATGGATCATTTCATCATGATTACTCTTGGCACAGGTGTTGGTTCTGGTATTTTCATCGACGGAAAGATTGTCTATGGCCATGATGGTTTCGCTGGTGAACTTGGTCACACTATCATGGATTTCTCTGATGATGCACGCCTTTGCGGTTGCGGCCGAAGAGGTTGTCTTGAAACTTACGCATCTGCTACAGGTGTAGCTCGTACAGCACGCCAGTTCCTTGCAGAGCGTACTGATGACAGTATCCTTCGCAAACTCGATCCAGAGAAGATAACTTCAAAGGATGTTTACGACGCAGCTGTCCAAGGCGACAAAATCGCTATCGACATCTACAATTTCACAGGCGACATCCTCGGTAAGGCACTAGGAAACTTCATCGCATTCTCAGCTCCTGAAGCTATCGTACTCTTCGGCGGTATGGCACAGGCTGGTGAAATCCTGATGAAGCCTCTTCGCGAGTCAATGGACAAGCACACTCTTCCTTTGTGGCGCGGCAAGGTAAAACTTCTCGTGTCTTCACTCAAGAGCAGCAATGCTGCACTCCTTGGCGCATCTGCCCTCGTTTGGCCACTTGAAGAGCAGTAATCCCTACTACCCAACATCTCTTTATAACAACAATCGGTCGCCGAATTCGGCGACCGCTTTTGCCTATATTTCCTCCATACCACATCCCTATCTCCAGCCATGCTCTCCCGCCTTCTGACATTCCTCTTTCTCCTTATATTCTCTGCAACATCCTTTGCAGCAGAACGCACATACTATGCCACCTATAAACTTCACGGACAAACTCGCAAGTTTGAACTTTACTTCACTCCTGTCAACGATGCGTCTTTGAAGTTGCGCTGGCGTATGGAGCGTCATGGCCATTGGCGCGAAGGAACTTACGACATGAGTGCTACGGCAATTCAAAATGCTGACTGCATGAACTATAGCCAGCCTATCGACCTCAGTCATTACAATCTGAAAGACAATGAACTCTTCATGCTAATAAGCAACAAATGTTTCAATGCTAAAGAGTTCAAACTCAACGGATTGGATTTCAAAGCCATTGGAGAGGGCAGCAATGAGACAGAAGTATTTGTTAACCAAAAGACTGGTTGCACAATTGAAGCACTGAAAGAAGAGAATTTCCATCTGATAATGAAGATGGAAAAGAACCCAATGAACATCAACTGGTCTGTCGTTAAATGGGCTCCAGCATCTGCCTCTTTGAAAGACGAGTTGAAAGCAGACCCTTGCAAGACTGCTAGCGTATATCGCGCCTACCCTTGGCTCAACAACAATCCAGGACTTCTCACCACTACTCCAGAGGGTTATACTGCCTTCTACATCAGTCATTACGGTCGCCACGGCTCTCGTTGGATGCCGGATGCTGCGCGTTACACAACACTTATCGCAATATTCGACAGCATAAAGCAGACAAAAACACTCACACCAACAGGTGAGAAGGTTTACGGATATCTGCAAACGGCTTGGGAAGATGCGAAAGACCGTGAAGGCTCGCTTACACCAGTTGGTGCAGCACAGCATCAAGCCATCGCAAAGAGAATGGTTTCTCGTTTTCCTAGCGTCTTTTCGGGTAAAGCAAATGTAGAGGCACGCTCTAGCACTGTTATGCGTTGCGCAATGAGCATGACAGCCTTTTGCAATGCATTGAAAGAAGCAAACCCTTATTTGAACATAACAACAGAAAGCAACGAACGGACATTAAAAATCATTAACAATGTTACGCCTGAAGCAAAGGCAATGAGCAAGGATGCTTCATGGTATAACGACTATCAGAAGTTCTGCAAGAAAGTCATCAACGGCGACAGGCTTTGCAAAAGCCTTTTCGGCGACAACAATCTCACAACCGAAGAGAAAACTGTCGTAATGACCGAACTCTATTGGTATGCAAGCGACATGCAAGACACAGAACTTAACATCGACATGTATGAGTTTTTTACTGACGAAGAACTCTACAACATGTGGACTACCATCAATTACCGCATGTATGTCTGCAACACTTGGTGCCCACTTGGAAAAGGCACTGGTCCAAATTGCGCGAAGGCACTCTTGAAAGATTTCATTGATAAGGCAGACAGCAACATCAAGCAATCAAACAATCAAGAATCAGCAGGTACCGGTGCTTCTCTGCGCTTTGGTCATGACACTGCCCTACTCCGTCTCTTGGCACTCATGGGCATAAAAGAATGCAGCTCAAAAGAGAAGAATCCCGAAAAATTTGCTGATGCTTGGCAAGATTTCCGCATATCTCCAATGGCGGCAAATCTACAGATGGTATTTTACAAAAATGCCAAAGGGACTGTTATCGTTAAATTCCTTCTCAACGAAGAAGAAACCACGATTCCTGCACTAACGCCTTGTTTATTTGAAACATACTACAAGTGGGAAGATGTTAAAAATCTTTGGTCTAAAATGCTCTAAAAAGGAACTATTTTGTTTCAAAAAGTTTACAAAACGAAGATAATTAGGAAATATTTGCCATTTTTACCTTTTTTTCTTTAATTTTGCAGCGACAAAATATATAGATAACAAAGCTATCTAACATAATCATGAAACGACTTTTATCAGTAATCTACATATTAATCTTTTCCTTTATTGTATCATATGCAAATCCGATTACAAACCTGCTTGAGCGCATCGACAAAGGTGCGTCAAAGAAGATTGTTATTGAATTGAAAAATGTAGAAACTGATTTCTTTGAATTAGACCAGAAAGGAAACAAGCCTGTCATCCGTGGAAATTCATGGGTAAACATCGCAAGCGGTCTCAATTGGTATCTCAAATATTATGCAGGTGTTCATCTGTCATGGAACGGAATGAGCGCCCAACTTCCAGAAGTTCTTCCTGCCGTTACAAAGAAGGAACGCCACGAGACGAACCTCTCTCTCCGTTACGATTTCAACTACTGCACTTTCAGTTACACAATGGCTTTCTGGGACTGGAACCGTTGGGAACAGGAAATCGACTGGATGGCTCTTCATGGCATCAACATCCCTTTGGCTGCTGTTGGCGCTGAATGTGTTTGGAAGAACATGCTTACGAAGCTCGGCTATTCCAAGGAAGAAATCAATAATTTCATTGCCGGTCCTGCTTTCCTTGCATGGTGGGAAATGAACAATCTCGAAGGTTGGGGCGGTCCTAACCCTGATTCTTGGTACACTCAGCAGGCAGCTCTTCAGCAGAAAATCCTTAAGCGCATGCGTGAATACGGCATGCACCCTGTTCTTCCGGGCTATAGCGGCATGGTTCCTTCAAACGCAAAGGAGAAACTCGGACTCAATGTAGAAGGCGATGGCGTTTGGAACGGCTATACACGCCCTGCATTCCTTATGCCAACAGACGCTCGTTACAATGAGATTGCCGACCTATATTACAAGGAACAGAAAGCACTTTACGGCACTTCTGACTTCTACTCAATGGACCCATTCCACGAAAGTTCTGCCGACAAGGGCGTTGATTTTGACGCAGCGGGCAAGGCTATCATGGGTGCGATGAAGCGAGTTAACCCGAAAGCCACTTGGGTTATCCAAGGCTGGACAGAGAACCCTCGCGAGGCAATGGTGGAAAGCATGAAGCAAGGTGATCTCTTAATCCTTGACCTCTTCAGCGAATGCCGCCCGATGTGGGGAATCCCATCCATTTGGAAGCGCGACAACGGTTATATGCAGCATAATTGGCTCTATTGTATGCTACTGAACTTCGGCGCAAATGTAGGCCTTCACGGTCGTATGGACCAACTTCTTGACAATTTCTATCAGACAAAGGGCAATCCACTTGCAAAGAACATCAAGGGCATCGGACTTTCTATGGAAGGTTCAGAAAACAATCCTGTAATGTTTGAACTCATGTGCGAACTGCCATGGCGACCTGAGAAGTTTACGAAGGAAGAGTGGATAAAGGGTTATGTTGCAGCTCGTTATGGCAATAATGGCCATTCGGCAAGTTTGTCAAATGTACAAAATGCATGGAACATCCTCATTGATGGCATCTACAACTGTCCGAAAGGCAACAACCAGCAAGGTCCTCACGAGTCAATCTTCTGCTGTCGTCCTAACATGAATAATGTGCAGGCTTCATCTTGGAGCAAGATAATGAACTACTACGACCCACGCTCTACAGAAGATGCCGCTCGCGAAATGATCAAGTTTGCCGACCAATTCAAGGGCAACAACAATTACGAATACGACCTTGTTGACATCACTCGTCAGGCAGTAGCAGACCGTGCTCGCATTGTTTACCAGCGCATCATGGCTGACTTCAAGACATACGACAAGCGTCAGTTCAAGAAAGACACAGAGACTTTCCTAAACCTCCTTCTCGTTCAAGACAAGCTTCTCGGCACTCGCAAGGAATTCCGCGTTGGTCGTTGGACAGAAGATGCACGTAACCTTGGCAACAACAAGGCAGAGAAAGACCTTTACGAATGGAATGCTCGCGTGCAGATCACCACTTGGGGCAACCGCACTTGTGCCAACAAAGGCAAGCTCCACGACTACGCTCACAAGGAATGGAATGGTCTGCTTAAGGACTTCTACATGCCACGTTGGCAAGCATTCTTCAAGAGTCTCGAGGATTGCATGAACCGCAAGTTTGAACTTCCTCACGGTGGCAATGCCACAACATACGAAGAACTCAAGGCAACGCTCAGCAAGGAACAGCCAAGCGGTCTTCCTGAAGAGATAGACTTCTACGCAATGGAAGAACCTTGGACACTTCGCACAGCAGAATATTCAGCACAGCCACAAGGCGATCCAATCGAAATCGCGAAGGAAGCCCTCAAGCTTTTGGAGGAATAAATCATAAAATCGTCAAATCATCAATTCGCCCAATGAAGCGCCTTTTAGCACTCGACATACTCCGCGGCATAACCGTAGCAGGCATGATTATCGTGAACAACGGCTACGGCGACACATTCGCTCCACTGCTTCACAGCCAGTGGAACGGTTGCACACCATGCGACCTTGTGTTCCCGTTCTTCCTGTTCATCATGGGTGTTTCGTGCTATCTCTCGCTCAGCAAGACAAACTTCACTGCCACAAAGTCAACGGTAATGAAGATTGCGAAGCGTGCGGTACTGATTCTTCTTGTTGGTTGGGCAATACAATGGTGGAACCTCATTTGGAAAGGCGATTGGCTCCCATTCGACCATCTTCGACTCCTTGGCGTACTTCCACGCATAGCAATCTGCTATTTCGTGGTTTCGATGATAGCCATTACGGTCAATCACAAATATTTGAAATGGTTTGTCGTTGCATTGCTTGCAATCTACGGAGCGATACTTCTCCTTGGCAACGGCTACGCTAACGACGAAACAAACATACTTGTGATAGCAGACCGTGCAATCTTTGGCGAAGCACATCTCTATACAAAAGCTCCAGTTGATCCGGAAGGATTCTTAAGCAGCATAAGTGCTATTGCCCATACGCTCATTGGCTTCTTGATTGGTCGTTTGATAAAGGAGACAAAAGATAACGGCGATAAAGTCCAGAAACTATTCATTGCGGGTTTCATGCTCTTCGTTACAGGCTATCTGCTAACCTACGGCTTTGAACCAAACAAGCGCATCTGGTCGCCAAGCTACACGCTGCTTACAACTGGCGGTGCCACAATGCTTCTCTCTACATTAATATATATAATAGACATAAAGAACGGTGGCAAACAGACAAAGTGGACAACATTCTTCCATGTCTTTGGCGTAAACCCACTCGCGCTCTATGTCCTTGCCGAAATGCTTGAGAAGCCGATACATGTACTTGGCATAGGCGAAGCTTACAAGACTTGCATAGATGTCGTAATGCCTTACAGCTACGGAGCATCCTTGATTTACGCTTTAAGCTACATGCTGCTCATCTTTGGTGTCGGCTATGTGCTTTACAGAAAGAAAATATTCATAAAGCTTTAGCACTCGTCAAAACGTCCCGAACGTTTTCGTTAATAACGTATAACGTTACTTACGTTACAAAGAACTCAAAATAACAAACAAATAATTTTAACTAAACCAAAACAGTTTATGAAAAAGCAAAGTTTTTCTACTAGAGTGCGTGCACTCTTCCTTGGCGCTGTTTTGAGTTTGTTCTGCGTGGCAGCTCAGGCTCAGAATAATGTCACTGGTACTGTTACCGATGAGAACGGTGATCCGCTCATCGGCGTTAGTGTCTTGGAAAAAGGCAGTTCACAAGGTGTCATCACTGACATCGATGGTAAGTATGCCATCACTGTCAACAAAGGCAAGGCTCTCGTGTTCTCTTACATTGGCTATGACACAAAGGAAGTAGCCATTAAGGGCAATGTTGTTAATGTACAGCTCGGTGAAGACATCGCAGCTCTCAATGAAGTTGTAGTCGTAGGTTACGGTTCCATGCGCCGTAAGGACGTTACTTCTTCCATCACTACCGTAAAGGCAGACGACCTCAACAAGGGTACTTTCACTGATGCTGGTAGCATGCTTCAGGGTAAGGTTCCTGGTCTCGTAGTTTCAACTACTGGCGACCCTAACGGCGGCAGCTCACTCACTCTCCGTGGTGCTTCTACTCTCCGTTCTGGCGCTATGTCACCTTACTATGTTGTTGACGGTATTCCTGGCGTAGATATCTCACTCGTTTCTCCTGACGACATCGAGTCTATCGACGTTCTCCGCGATGCTACTGCAACAGCTATCTACGGTTCAAAGGCAGCCAACGGTGTGATCATCGTTACAACAAAGAAGGGTGCTGAAGACCGCGTGAACGTTTCTTACAACGGCTACGCAGCTTTCGACAACATCCTCAAGAAGCTCGACATGTGTACTGCTGACGACCTCCGCAACTACGCTAAGTCTAACGGCGTTACTCTCAAGGACGGTGGTGCAAACACTGACTGGCAGGAGGAAGTTCTCCGCACAGGTATCAGCCACAACCACAACGTAGGTATCAATGGCGGCAACCAGTCAACTCAGTACATGGTCAGCGCTAACCTCATGAAGCGTCAGGGTGTCATCAAGATGACAGGTATGGATCGTTTCAATGTTCGTTCGCTCGTTTCTACAAAGGTTCTCAAGGATCACCTCCAGATTTCTGCTGGTATTAACTCTATGTACGGCAAGCACTTCGGTGTTCCTACAGGCAATGAGGGTGCTTCTGTGCTCGACGCAATGAACTATTTCTCTCCTACAAACCCTATCAAGAATGCTGATGGTACATGGTCAACAGGTTCTGGTTCAAAGAACTACAACCCACTTGCCCTCATGTACGAAGATACTTCTAACACTATCTGGAAGCGCAATCAGTTCATCGGCAAGACTGCCCTTGAATTCTGCAAGGGTCTCGTTTGGAGCACAAACTACTCTTGGAGCAACTACCAGAGCACATACAGCGCTTACGACACTCGCTACTCACAGCTCGAAGGTATCGGCAACAAGAACGGTCAGGCTTCTCGCAACACTTACTTCGGCAAGGAGCAGACATTCGAGACTTACGTAAACTGGGATTTCACTCTCGCTCAAAAGAACAAGATTGGCTTGATGGCTGGTTATTCTTGGGAAGAGAAGCGCAACAATGACGGTTTCGGTATCTCTGTTCAGGAATACTACAACGACGACCTCAAGTGGAACAACCTCTCTTACGCTTCTACTGTTCTCGGTATCAGTTCTGTTTCTTCAGGTTACATCGAGAATGTTCGCAACATCTCATTCTACGGTCGTGCAAACTACTCTTTCGACAGCCGCTACATGCTCCAGGCTACTATCCGTCGCGACGGTTCTTCCGTATTCGGTAAGAACAATCGCTGGGGTACATTCCCTTCAGTTTCTGCTGCTTGGAACATCACAGAGGAAGGTTTCATGAAGAACCAGAGTCTCTTCGACAACTTGAAGCTCCGCGCTGGTTACGGTGTTTCAGGTAACGCTATGGGCTTCGATGTTTATTCATCATACGTAACTTACGGTGCTACTGGTATCTTCCAGTACAATGGCGTAAACTATCGCACATACGGTGCTACAAAGAATGCCAACCCTGACCTCAAGTGGGAGTCAACAGCTATGCTCAACATCGGTCTCGACTTCGCATTCCTCAAGGGTCGCATCAATGGTACTATCGAAGTTTACAACAAGAAGACTACTGACCTCATCTGGGGTTATCCAGTTTCTACACTCATCTACCCATACTCATGGATGGATGCTAACGTAGGCGAGATGACAAACAAGGGTATCGAACTCACTTTGAACCTCGTTCCTGTTCGCACTAAGAACTTCCAGTGGCAGTCAACCATCAATCTCTCTCACAACAAGAACACTGTTGACAAGATGCAGAATGATGTGTTCCACACTACAAACCTCACTCAGGGTGACCCAATGGTATCAGGCGTTTCAGCAAATGGTTACACTCAGTCAATCATCGAAGGCGAGCCTATCGGTACATTCTTCACTTACGAATGGGCAGGCTTCAAGGACGGACGCTCTGTTTACTACGTTCACGACGCAGCTACTGGCGAGCGCACAGGCGAAGTAACAAGCAACCCAACTCTCAAGGATCGTACTATCACTGGTTGCGCACAGCCTAAGCTCAACGCAGGTTGGAACAACACATTCAACTACAAGAACTGGTCTCTCAACGCATTCATCACTGGCGTATTCGGCAATGATGTTTACAACAGCCAGCGTGCTCACTACACATCTGCACAGATGTTCTCTGATGGCAAGAACGTTCTCAAGGAATTCCTTGACAACCCTGGCGGCGACGCTTCTGGTTCACTCCCATCAGACCGCTTCATCGAGGATGGTACTTACATTCGTCTCAAGACTCTCTCTCTCAGCTACACATTCAAGAACTGTTTCAACGATTGGATTCAGGACCTCACTCTCTACGGAACTGCAAACAACGTTCTCACATTCACTAACTACAAGGGCATCGACCCAGAAGTTAACCTCGGTGGCATCGACCCAGGTGTTGACTACCGTTGGAGCCGTTACCCACACACTCGCACATTCATGGTCGGCGTGAAGATCAACTTCGGTGGCAGCAAGGCCAAGAAGGCAGCTGCTGGCAAGACCCAGTATGTAGAGAAGGTTGTTGAGAAGGTAGTGGAGAAGCCTGTTGTAAAGGAAGTCGTTAAGGAAGTTGTGAAGAACAGCACTGTTCAGAGCACTTACGTTGTGACATTCCCAGTTTCTTCTTATCAGATTCTCAACACAGCAGAACTCGATGGCATCCAGAAGGGTCAGACAGTGGAGGTTGTTGCCTACGCTTCTCCAGAAGGACCGGCAGACCTCAACGCAGCTCTCTCACAGAAGCGTGCTGACGCTGTTGCCGACTACCTCAAGTCTCGCGGCGTTAACGTAACTCGCGTAGAGGCTAAGGGTGCTGACACAGAGCATGCTAACCGTATCGCTATCGTAACTGTTAAGTAAATCCATTCATTTATTTGCCTAGTTTGGCAAATTCTAAAAATGTCTAATATATGAAACTAAATAAATTGTTCATCACAGCCGGACTCTTTGCAGCAGCATTGACAGGCTGTACAAATTTGGATGTGGACGTTGAGTCTCAGTACACAAAGGATCCAAGCCAGGGCAGCGGTGTTGACCCAATGCTCATCGTTGAGGCTAAGATGGCTGACGTCTATTATCACCTCCGTGGTTGCCTCGGCCGTCGCTACATGGAAGCTCAGTGCCTTTCATCTGACGAGTTCACAGCTCTCGCTTTCGATGGCGGTTACTACGACGACGGTACTTACGCTAACCAGGCTCTCCACAACAGCCGTCCTACAGACGCTTCTCTCGACTGGTATGGCGACGTTACTGCCGGTATCACTAAGGCAAACATCATCCTTGAGGAGCTTGGCCAGAGCGCTTCCGTAGAGATGACAGCTCCTGCTCGTGCCATCCGTGCTTACTATACCTTCATCCTTATGGACGGCTTCGGCGACGCTCCTATCATGGACCGCGTGCTCGAGGAAGGTCAGACTTTCGACCGCAAGCCACGCAAGGAAGTTGCTGAGTGGATTGACAAGGAACTTTCTGAGATTGCAGACCACCTCACAGAGGATGTTACCCCTAACACTTACGGCAAGCCAACAAAGTGGATGGCTAAGGCTCTTCAGGCTAAGCTTTACCTCAACTGGGCTGTCTATACTCAGGATAATGTGGAAGATTACGATGCAGCAACTTCTGCCAACCAGAAGCTCGACGACTGTATCAATGTCTGCGAGGAGATCATCGCAAGCAAGATTTTCGACCTCGGTCCTATGGAGTACCGCTTCAAGTTCGCTCCTGACAATGGTCCTCAGGTGAAGGACTTCATCTATGCCATGCCTTACGACGCTATCGACCAGAAGGGCTTCCAGTATGCTCGTCCTCGCACGTTCAAGGACATGAAGAACCTCCTGCCTAACTACTACGGCTCAACCGACAAGTTCACTCAGTCTTTCGGTGGCAACATGGTAGTTACTCCTGAAATGGCAGCTCGCTTCGATGCACTTGATGCTTCTGACCAGCGCCGTCTCAGCGTTCTCGGTGGCGATATCTACAACCGCGACGCAAGCACTCTCCTTCCTACTACAGAGCGTTTCATGTACAAGGATCAGCCTGTTTCTTTCACAAAGGACATCAAGCTTGCTAAGCAGGACAACACTATCGACGTAGGCAACAGCCCAGAGAGCTACATGCAGGGCTACCACTCTATCAAGTGGTTCATCGTTCCTAACGACTACAACAACGGCCGTGACCAGAGCAACGACCTCCCTATCTTCCGTTATGCTGACGTTCTTCTCATGAAGGCAGAGGCTATGGTTCGTGCAGGACAGAGCGGTGCTATGGACCTCGTTAACCAGGTTCGCACATACGCAAAGGCTAACCCACTCACATCAGAGCCTACACTTGAGCAGATCTACAACGAGCGTGCAGTAGAGTTCTTCGACGAGAACTGGCGCCGCAACGACATGATCCGTTTCGGTCACTACGAAGATGAGTTCTTCCCACACTACAAGAACTTCCCAGACGCAAACTTCGACAAGCGTCACCGCATCTTCCCAATCACACAGGGCATGCTCGACCTCAACCCAGGTTGGGAGCAGAACCCAGGTTACTAATCTCTAGTAACACATAAATAAACCCAAATGGTTCATTAGGCCATGGATGGGATTTTAGATTATCTTTGTGTCAGCGTTTGTAGCACATTGAATGAGCATAGGGGCTCCTATGTGAATGAAATGAGCTGCAAAGGATGCCGAAGAGAAGCAAAATGACGCCAATGTGGCTAATGGACTATTTGGGATAAACAAAATCGTGGAGAAGCCATCGAGCTTTTCCACGATTTATTTTTTATTGGAATGAAAGATATTCAGCGTAACACACACCATTACTCAATCAAAGTAAAACATTCCTGATGAGTTATGATTAGATTGCGGTCTGGGTTGTATGTTCCAAGATACACATTCTCTTGCGGACTGCTAGAGAATTTCTCGAGAACCTGCGTGAAAGAGAATACAGAGAGATCGTAAACGATGAAAGTGCTGTTCTTCTTGTCGCTAAACTTATGGTGGTTAATCTGCTGGATGAGATTGTCAGCATGCTGCGGACAGAGCGTAATGAACTCAGCTTCAAGGGCATTGTCGCTTGCCAAGGCGTTGCAAGCCTCAAGGTTCGACTTGTTTATCACAAACACATATCTCTGCGTTGCCCTTCGCTTGTTCGAACCGAAGCCGAGCATCTTCTTAGCCTTCTCATTGAGTGTTGAGCCGAGCGCGAGTGTTGCCTTTATGTAAATGGCAAGCTGGATAGGCAGTTTCAGGAAGAAGCTCATGTTGCTGAAGTGCTTGCTGATGAAGATGAGCATGGCCTGATAGAACACATGAACATAGCGGAAGCTGGACTTCGTAGTGCTCTCACCCTTGTAGTGCAGGATGTTTGTCGGGAGGAAATAGTTCTTGTAACCTTCCTGCATGATGCAATACGAAAGGTCGATATCTTCGCCATACATGAAATAATCCTCGTCGAGCATGCCAGCCTTCACGATTGCCTCCTTGCGTCCGAAGAAGAACGCACCGCTGATAACCTCTATCTCGTTTTCCTCCTCCCATGAGAGATAACTCATGTAATACTTGGCAAACCTACGGTGGTTAGGGAAACGCGTAGTAAGACCTGTCATCTTATAGAAGGAAGTCATTGGCGTAGGCAAGCCGCGACGACTTTCCATGGCACGAGTACCATCAGGATGACGCTGACATACGCCGAGAGCACCGCAGTCATCATGTCTTTGCATGAAGTCAACACACTTTCGAAGCGTGTCTTGCTCAATTATCGTGTCAGGGTTAAGCAGCAGAATATAATCGCCAGTAGAACGCTTTATGCCAATGTTGTTGGCACGAGAGAAACCCAGATTATGGCTGCTTGCCATTATTCTAACATTAGGATACTGCTTGCGAAGGTAGGATACAGAGCCATCAGACGAGTGGTTATCGACAATTATTATCTCGACATCCATTCCGTCTGAAGCCTTCATCACGCTGTCAACACATTGCGAGATGTAGTACTTTACATTGTAGTTTACTATGATTACACTTACCTTCATAAACTCTATTTCTTCTTTCTGATGAGGAGCAATGACACAGCGCCTATGATGGCAAGATAACCGAACGAAGGCTGCTTGTCAAACACCAGATACAGCACGATGTTTGCGATGAGCGGTACGATGATTGCCGCCAATGTAAACATGCGCTTTTTGCTCTTCAATGCAAACGGAATGAGAACTACCGTAAGCAGGATCATTATGTTGGAGATGATGTATTCTGTCATTAATTTATTACTTTTCGGTCAATGATTGCGCGTCCTAGTGTAACCTCGTCAGCATATTCAAGTTCGCTGCCAGCCTGAATGCCTCGTGCTATGGCAGAAATGCGAACGTCAGTGTTGGCTAGTTTGCGGGTGATGTAGAAATTTGTTGTGTCGCCTTCCAAGGTTGATGAGAGCGCGAGGATCACCTCCTGCACATCACTTTCACCAGAAACCCTTTCCACGAGACTTTCTATCTCCAAGTCGCTAGGGCCAATACCTTCCATCGGTGAGATGACACCGCCAAGTACATGATATACGCCGTTGAACTGCTGGGTATGCTCTATGGCCATCACATCCTGGATGTTCTCAACCACGCAGATTGTTGTGTGGTCACGGCGAGTGTCAGCACATATCGGGCACACATCCGTGTCACTGATGTTATGGCAATGCTTGCAGTAGATTATGTCACGCTTGGCACGCAGCAGAGCACTGGCGAAATCCTCCACCTCCTCATCATCCCTGCGCAGCATGTTAAGCACAAGGCGGGTAGCCGTCTTGCGTCCGATGCCAGGCAAAGAAGCAAACTGCTTCACGGCACTTTCGAGGAGTTCTGAAGAATATTCCATGTTCTACACTAAAAAACCGTGCAAAATTACGAATAAGTGAGAGAAATACAAAAGAAAAAGTGCTTTTTCTTTTGTATTTCCGAACGAAAGTAATTTAGACAAAGTCAAATTTACGAATAAGTGAGAGAAATACAAAAGAAAAAGTGCTTTTTCTTTTGTATTTCCGAACGAAAGTAATTTAGACAAAGTCAAATTTACGAATAAGTGAGAGAAATACAAAAGAAAAAGTGCTTTTTCTTTTGTATTTCCAAACGAAAGTAATTTAGACAAAAGTCAAATTACAAATGATAGTAACTTAGACGAAGTCAAAATAAATAATAAGCAACAATTCCTACCTACCCACGGATTTGACAAAAGTCAACAATATCACATATTTAGGCATAAATAAGAAGTTCGCGTATGAATCCTCAAAAATGCGGAGTATAATATCAGTGAACATTCAAAAACACTCGAATATATGAATTACATTGCATCTAACCAAAGCACAAGTCACTCAGTAGCTAACCTCTCTCATCAAGAAGCTCTCGACCCTCAGTCGCTCAACCTCCTAACCTATTCAGGTCCGAAAGACACTTGCCAAGGCATCGCTTCGGGTCGTCTCGGCAACATGGCTGGCGGTTTCCATTTCAACCTCTTCGGAGTGAAGTGGTACGGCACTGAGCACCTCTACCTCTGTGGCGAGTGGAGCCAGGAAGGAGAACGCTCCGAAGAGATTCAGCAGTACATCCGCAAGATGCCTTCAGGAGTCTATGCAAAGCGCTGTTCGAAGGCTAAGTACAAGTCAGAGATACGTGCTGACTTCACCGACTTCCGCTACGATTGGATGCTGTGGTGCGTTTGGCAGAAGTGCTTGTTAAACAGCGACTTCGCATCACTTCTCCGAAGCATTCCCGAAGATTCCGTCATCGTTGAAGTGGTCAAGAACGATCCCGTTTGGGCTGCTTATCCAGATGCAGAAGGCATCATCCGTGGCGGCAACGCAATGGGCAAGATACTCTCCATCTGCCGCCATTGCCTCATCACTGCCACAGAGCCAAGCATCAACCGCCAACTCCTTAACGAAGTTGGAATTTACATCCTCGGCAACAGAATTGAGTTTTAACATGACAACTTGTATATCATTCTAGTTTTAACATGACATATCGCAAAGCATTGATAAGGGCGGGCAGAGAGAACCGCCATAACATCGAGACGGCAGGAAAGAGCATCTTCATCCTGGAACGCATCTATATCGACAACATCATTCATCGCCACATATCCTCCGTCATCGCCGTTTCCGAGAAGCGTGAGAACCTTGTGGATTTCTTCCACGCTCACTACTTCCCGGACATAGAGTTCAATGAAAGCGGACATACCAAAACCATGGACACAGGCATGGGTGAAGGATGTTTTCAGATTAAAGAGGTAGCATTCGTTTAGCCAACAACACTTTTTGAATGAAATCGACAATAAAAGCCAAAAAGTCTCGTTATTAAAATAACGATAACAAGCATCGTTCCGGAAAACAGCAAAGTCATATCTATACTCACACGAATATGAATATACATCTAAGTCTTCATTTTTCGCCCAATGCCTACATAGATCTCCCGAAGAGAGGTGGTATCATGTATGATGAGTGCATTGCCAATATCGACGAGTTGGTGAAGCTGCTGAATCTTCACCTTGGAATACACACCGAGCAGATTGACCAGGCTAGTCGTCAGGCTGCATACCACAAGGCCTTCAGCGAGGTAGCCGACAAGAAATCCCTCGCCATGTCGTGGAATTGCAACAGCCTGGGCGTCAGCAACGAATGCCTCAAGTGGCGTGATGCATTGGTAGCCTGCGGTTGGAATGCCGATATGCCGCAGCCAAGCCTTCGACTTCAGGTTCTTGCCGAAGCAGAGAAGCGCTTTGATTCACCTTGTTCAGCCGATTATCTCATCGCACTCCTTTCTATCCTGAAGGAGAAGAATCCATTGCCAGCCGATAGCACAATCTATCTTGCGGCATCATCACTCAAAGCATTGCCACCAGTCGTTGCAGAGCTTCTTGACAGCCTTAAGAAGAAAGGCACCAATCTCGTTTTCGAAGAGCAGAAAGCCATCGCACCTGCTGATAGCAATCTTGCCAAGGTGCAGCGACTCCTCCTTAATGCGGAAGCCAACAGTCTCAACACCGATGACGACAGTCTTGAGATATGGAAGTTCCCGACTGCGCTCGATGCCTACCGCTACATCGCTTCATGCCAGGACAAAGCAACGCTCTATATATGCAACGACGCAAAGACACTTGACAATGTCCAGCGCATGATGGGACAGGCAACATCCGGTTCGAAGATGACCAACTCCCACCCACAGATCGCACAGCTCTTCAAGCTTGGCGTCACACTCTTCGAGCATCCTTTCAACATCCGCAACCTCGTCTCATGGCTCATGATGCCAAACCATCCTATCCCATACGAGTTGCGCCATGCCCTTGCGCAGGTTGTCGTCAACAATGGCGGCATACATAACGAGGATTTCAATAAGGCGATCAGCGATTACAAGGATAAGATTGCGGAAGAAGACGGCCAGCGTCAGGACGATAAGGTCGATGACATTATCAGCACATTCATACCGACACCAAAGCATGAGTCAGTCGATAAAGCCACATTCTGCAATTTCCTGATACACCTCCGCGATTGGTGCAATATGATGACGATGATGACCGATCTCTCTGACATCAAACTCGCTCAGTTTGCCAAGGTTAGCGGACTCTGCAACGCCTTGCTTTCCGTTGTCAATGCTATAGAAAAAGACAACATCCCATACCGCGAGATAGAGAGCATGGCAAGTTCTCTCTACGAGGCAACCGACTTCGCTCTCTACGATGCACAGGCTGGTTCGCGTTGGGTAACGAATGTACATGACATAGTGGATCCTGCTGACTTCATCCTATGGACCGATTGCTACAACTACACCCCTGCCACGGTGCCAACGGAATTCCTCAATGCCACTGAGCGCAAAGCCCTCCAGGAGTCTGGCTGCCGTTTCTGGGACGACAACCTCTTCAACATCACTGCCATGCACGATGCAATGCGACCTGTGCTCATGGCAACCGATAAGCTTGTTCTTGTTACAACAGACCAGAACAAGAGCGAAACAACGGCTAAGCATCCGCTCATCATCCGTCTTGAGGAAACCTATGGAAAGGCGTTGAATGACATCATCCATCATCCAGTCAATAGCGCAGCGGAATCGCAAGAGATAACCCCAGTGAACACCAGTCACAACGGCACACAGCTCACTTTCTCAAATACCGGCCTCGTTCACATGCCAGACCATGAAAGCTACTCGGCATTGGAGAATCTTACGCAGCATCCGCTCGACTATTTCATGGAGAAGATATTGCGTTTCTACGATCGCGCCTCATACCAGTTGGACGAAATCGAGACCGTAAAGGGTAATGTGGCACACCGTGTCATCGAACTGCTTTTCACAGACAAGTCTTCCGTAGAAAAATCACAGCTCGACGAATGTTACGACACCCTCTTCCATCTAGCCATCCAGGAAGGAGGTGCACTACTCCTGCTCAAGGAAAACCTCATAGAGTTGGGAATCTATCGCGAACAACTGAAGGATAGTCTCGACACTTTGCTCACCATCATCAGCGAGAACGACCTTGAGGTTGTTGGCACGGAGCAAGAGGAGTGGCAGGACATCGGTTTGCTCGCCGATCGGGAAATACCTATCCGCGGTTTCATCGATATGCTTCTCAAGACAAGGAGCGGCAAATATATAGTGTTCGACTTCAAGTGGACAAGCAACAAGACCAAGCATAAGCGTCTGCTCGAGGAGAACGCTTCCATCCAGTTGGCACTCTACGATCGCATCATTTCGTCTGCCCCTGGCAAGGAAGTCGTGGCTACGGCATATTACACCATGCCAGCCCACAAGCTCTACACCACAAGCACTTATCTCAAGGATATGCCTAATGTGGAGCATATCACGCCAAAGAACAACGACGACCTTATCGCAAAACTCATCAAATCCTATCGCTATCGTCGCGACGAACTTCTCAGCGGCACGATTTCCACTGAGGAAGGCTATGAAGCCACTGATGACCTTGCATACATTGCAAAAACCGAAGCCGAGAATCTCATTCCTCTCAAGGTGTTTGATGGATATGTTCCTTTCAATCTATACTCCAACTTCAACTGTTTCAAAGGCACACTACAATGAAAAACGTAACATACTATAGCGCTGGTGCGGGCAGCGGAAAGACATACAAGCTTACACACCTCCTTGCCGACAAGATACAGGGAGTTGTTCGCAATGACAAGAACGACGTCATTGGCAGCTGCGATCCTTTGGCACCAAGCGAGGTCATACTCACCACCTTCACCAAAGCCGCAGCATCCGATTTCCGCGAGCGTGCGCGAGCAGCACTCTACGAAGTAGGTCTTCACGAGAAGGCAGCCTTGCTCGACCAGGCACTCATCGGAACAGTCCACTCCGTAGGCGAAGCTTTCATCCTTCGTTACTGGTACCTGCTCGGTCTCAGTCCGGATATGAGGATCATGGATGAGGAAAGCACCAATATCTACATCAGTCAGTCCCTATCCCAGTTGCCGACCGCTGACGACATCAGCCTTTTCCGTGAGTTCCAGCGAACCTTCGAACTTACCCTAAGCGAAGGCAGGCGCTCATTCCCCGACACCATGTTCTGGAAGGAGTGGCTCAATGCCATCATCACCAAGGGCGAATCTTATCGAGTGGAGGATTTCACAAACTCGTGCAATTATTCGTTGCAGAAAATCCGCGAATATTTCAAGCCTGACGGCACTGACTTCGACCTGTCGCGCGACCGTTTCATCCCTTTGCTTCAGTTCGTTGTCGATACCGACAGTTCGGATGAGCGTAACGCTGCACAGACACGCTGCAAGAAGGCACGCGATTTCTTGGCAGACAAGATGTGGGGCATATCCGACTATGCGGCTGTAGGCAAGTTCCTTGGTGGACTTCCTAAGGGACACCAGAAAGGATGTCCAGCCATTCCGAATGCAGCAGCAGAGCTCGCCGGCATCTGGCAGAGCAATCAGGTGTATTCGCTTTTGGAGAAACTTGTTAAGCGACTCTTTGAACTTGCCTCACAGTGGCGCAAGGAGTATAAGGCATACAAGCAGGAGATGCGCATCATCGACTTCAACGATATGGAAGTCTATATGTTGGAGTTGCTCAAGAATCCAGACATCGGCGAGGAAATCAGCGGCCGCTACAAGTGCCTTATGGTCGATGAGTTCCAGGACTCAAGCCCTATACAGGTCGATATCTTCAACCGCCTGTCGAAACTCGTCAGCGAATCTTATTGGTGTGGCGATTCCAAGCAGGCTATCTACGGTTTCCGTGGAGCCGATACCGATCTCACGGAGGCTGTGGCAAACATGATTCCTGCCGCCAACTTCCACACGCTCGACACCTCATATCGTTCGGAACCGGATATCGTCAATTTCTGCAACTCCGTCTTCACCCGTTCCTTTGCCGGCAAACTGCCTGCCGCCAAGGTGGTACTCAAGCCGCATCGCACGAAGACATCCTATGGTCCTAACCTTATCCATTGGGCGTCTTCCGAAAGCAACAAGGAATCGTTCCACAATCAGCTTGCCGACTATGTTGCTGATTTCATCAAAGAATATGCCAACCACGAAGACGACCCTTTCGATTACAAGGACATTGCCATCCTTGCACGCACTCGTTCAAATGCTGACAGCGATATCAATCAGATAGCCAACGCCCTCTCAGCGAAGGGCATTCCGGTCAATGTGGGTGCCGGTTCGCTCAAGAATCAGAAGGAGACGGAACTCATCATGTCCATCCTTACACTTGTCACCGACCCGACAAGCCAGTTGGCAAAGGCTAAGATAGCACATCTTACCACTCCTGGCTTTGACCTCCCAACCCTCATCGACTCGCGCCTTGAGAGTCTTCAGGACAGTGAGAAGCGAAGGGCATGGCTCGACGACAACCCTCTCGTGCAGCGCATACTTTCCATTCGCAAGCAGTGGATTGACCAGAGCGTGTCAGCACTCGTTGAGAGCGTGATGGTGGAACTCAACCTCCGCTCCGTTATCAAGGGTTGGGAAGGTTCATGGCAACAGCGAGAGCGCAACCTCTATCAGATTATCGAATTGGCAACGAACTATGAGGAGCAATGCGAGGTGATGACACTTGGAGCCACGACAACCGGTTTCCTCGACTATCTCAAGGTCAACGATGCCGCTTCCGCAGGCGACAATAATGGCGTTGTCGTCGGCACATACCATCACTCCAAGGGTTTGCAGTGGAAGAATGTCATTCTCGTTTCCTTGGACCACGATTTTGCAAAGGACAAGGATGTTGTTCTTCGCCACATGCTGGGTGTGCAGAAAGTGCGTACCGCCCAGCCAACGGCAGACAATCTGTTCCCGGAAATGATTATCAGTCTCATTCCGCAAGTGTTCCCTGTAAGTTATGGAACTCCGAGCATCCCAGACTATATCCTCAATGCCATTCTTGCATCGCCGGAATACGCCAAGGTGCGCGAGGCAACCATCGAAGAGTGCAAGCGACTGCTCTATGTCGGCATGACGCGCGCCCAGGACAAGCTCATCACAGTAACAAAGGTTCAGTCTCGCAACAACGACCCTGTGGCATGGCTCAAGAACATTGGCATGGATCCAAAACTGCCATCAGCCGACGACACCGAGGTTGACCTTTGCGGCACCGGACTGATGTCAGTCATCCAGAAACTTGCAACAGATGGGGAAGCAGAAGGTTCATTGACCCCTTTGAACCCTTTGAACCCTTTGAACCCTTTGAACCCACTGAACCCACTGAACCCACTGAAACCATCAGTTTACGACCTTCCTGCAAGCGATATCAAGGACTATAAAGCCAAGTATGTAGCCCCAAGCCACACCGGTCGCACGGACATCGGAACAGCCACTATCGTATCCACCAGCGAGCGCATTCCGTTCAAGGGCGACGACAATATGCACCTTGTTGGAGATTGCATCCATAACATCTATGCCGCATGCAATGGCGACGAGGCTCACGATGTAGAACTTGCCAAGAAATTCATTCGCGCTTGCCATTTCGACAAGATACTCCCATCAGCAGAATCCGTCATTCGCGCCCGTCAGAACCTCCTGGATTTCCTTGCGCAGCAGGGAGAGAAAGTGGCGGAATACCACGAGCTACCGTTCAACCACCTCGCAGAAGACCAGATAGTCAGAGGCTCCATGGACTTGGTTTGGGAAACAACCGACGGCTGCATCCTCGTCGATTACAAGACCTATCCGGGCAAGATCTCCGATGTGGCAAACCCGAAGCACGCCCACTATGCTGGACGATACAAACCGCAGTTCGACTGCTACCGCTCAGCACTCGAGGCAGCAGGCAAACGCGTCCTTAAGAGCTTCGTCTATTACCCAATCAACGGAGCAATCGTCGAAATCTCATAGGAAACAATATACTTTTAGGCACAAATCTTATAAACCGCAGATTGGCTTTGACTTTCCGCTTCGCGCCGCCTTCCTTCGGTTCAACCTAATTCACGCAGATAATTCTTATAATTATTTTTTATACCGAACACGAATATCTCGAATTTAACGAATAAAAGATTAGAGTGTAATTCGTGTTCGAAAATAAAACTTTAAGTGGTAAATTTGGTTTAATTATAAATATAACTTTAGCAAATGAACACAATTATTTTTTTACCGAACACGAAACGAAGGAAGGCGGCGCGAAGCGGAACTGAAAGTCGGCGGTCCGAAGGAGAAAGCCAAAGTCAATTTCTCGAATTTAACGAATAAAAGAGTGTAATTCGTGCAATTCGTGTTCGAAAATAAAACTTTAAGTGGTAAATTTGGTTTAATTATAAAATACATCCGTTAGATCCGTGTTCAGATATAGCAGAAATCCATCCGCGCCATCCGCGAGCAAAATCCCCCCTTTCAATCCGTAAGCAAATCCCCCTAATCCGCTTACAATCAGCATTTTGATTCGTCCTCTAGAATGAAACAAAAGTCACGAAAAGATATTTATGCGGAAAACATGACCGTTACAAAGAGATAGCAACTACCTGATTATCAGCAACATATCCCCTCTACACACCAAACCGCCCCCGAAAACACCCCGAAAAGCCGCGATTTCCGTGCCACTTTCGCACAATATCCCCGTGCA
The DNA here is from genome assembly GCA_024401305.1 of Bacteroidaceae bacterium. Taxonomy (GTDB): domain Bacteria; phylum Bacteroidota; class Bacteroidia; order Bacteroidales; family Bacteroidaceae; genus Prevotella. The sequence goes on from JAKSLI010000020.1 coordinate 49,578, forward strand.
TTACGCCACAAAACTCACGGTAACTTGCATCGAGTTCCTATGCCTTTTGCAGAAAGAGCAGCAAACAGTGCGTTTTCATGCCAATTATCAGCGGCTCCACATCCCCGCAGAACTTTTCTGGGCATAAATCCTGCGGACACGCCAACTTACGGTTCGTAATGAACAGACCGAACGAATGAACGAACGAACAACAAACACACCCCACACTCCCCCATTCCTAATAATACATCATTCCTTAATTAAAATAAATATATAATAGATGTGTACCCCCTTTTTGTGTACCAATCCCATTGTATGTTTGTTCGTTCATTCGTTCGGTTTTAGCCATCAATTTCAGTTGACTACAATTTGTAGCCAACTCGTTTCCTTGGCGTTTCAAACGGTTTTTCAGAACACTCCAGTATTTATACAATTAGGCACAAAGTCAAAGAATTACAAGGATTTATGGTAAGATTTCTGTTAGATTTAAG
>JAKSLI010000021.1 GCA_024401305.1 Bacteroidaceae bacterium
ATGCGAGGAAGAAGTGGTCACCGCATCCAGGACACCAACGTGGCTGTCCTTTCTTGAAATCATTTGCTGTATATGCCATTTTTGTGTGTCCTTTCTATTTATTTGTTAATCAATTCTGTGAAATAAGAGACGAGTTCTTCTACTACGAATGGCTGGCCCTTAACTTCGTTGTACTGTGCTGGAACGAAGCCGTCGATCTTCATGCGGAGGAAGCCTGCGAGCTGACCCATGTTCTGCTCTGCTACGACAACCTTTGGATATTTCTTGAGAACCTCGGCTGTGTTCTTAGGAAGTGGATTGATGAACTTGAAGTGAGCCTGTGCAACCTTCTTGCCTGCGGCACGCATCTCGTCCATTGCTGCGTGGAGATGACCATAAGTACCGCCGAAGCCTACGATGAGGAGCTCTGCGTCGTCAACATCACCTTCAACAACGAGATCTGGCACCTCGATATTGTCAATCTTCTGCTGACGGAGACGAGTCATGAGGTCGTGGTTCTCTGGGTTAGTTGAGATAGCACCAGTCTTGTTGTCCTTCTCAAGACCACCAAGGATGTGAGTGAAACCTTCACGACCAGGAACTGCCCAATAGCGAACGCCCTTCTCGTTGCGGTTGTAAGGAGCCCAAGTGCCCTTCATTTCCTCTGGTACGTAAGGAGGATTGATAGCAGGATATTCCTCGAGGTTAGGGAGCTTGAATGCACCAGAACCATTTGCTACGTATGCGTCTGTGAGGAGAACAACTGGAGTCATGTACTCGAGTGCCATCTTTGAAGCCTCGTAAGCAGCGTCGAAGCAGTCAACTGGTGAAGTGGCTGCCATAACAGGCATTGGAGATTCACCGTTACGTCCGAAGAGAACCTGGAGAAGGTCTGTCTGCTCTGACTTTGTAGGAAGACCTGTAGCAGGGCCACCACGCTGAACGTCAAGAACAACGAGTGGAAGTTCCATGATAACAGCGAGGTTCATTGCCTCTGACTTCAAGCAGATACCAGGACCTGATGTAGAAGTTACGGCGAGAGCACCTGCGAAAGAAGCGCCGAGAGAAGAAGCGCAACCTGCGATTTCGTCTTCACACTGAACAGTTGTCACGCCGAGTGACTTATGCTTAGAGAGTTCGTGGAGAACGTCTGTTGCAGGAGTGATAGGATAAGAACCGAGGTAAAGCTTCAAGCCAGCCTTCTCTGCAGCAGCGATAAGACCGTAAGCAGTAGCCTTGTTACCAGTGATGTCCATGTAGCGTCCTGGCACCTTGTTCTTAGTCTCGATGCGGTAAGTATTTGGTACAGAAGCGTGTACATTGTGACCGTAGTCGAAACCAGCCTGAACAACCTTGATATTGTTCTCAGCGATAGCAGGCTTCTTAGCGAACTTCTCACGGAGGAAGTTGTTCACGAGTTCAAGGTCACGGTTGAAGAGCCAGCAAACGAGTCCGAGAGCGAACATGTTACGACACTTCATGATAGCCTTGTTGTCCATGCCAGACTCAGCGAGGCAATCCTTTACCATCTGAGTGAGAGGACACTGGATAACGCAATCAGGGTCGATGTTCATCTCGCCGAGGTAATCCTCAGTCTTGAACTCAGCCTTCTGGAGATCCTTTGGACCGAAAGAGTCTGTATCGATGATGATGGTAGCACCCTTCTTGGCATACTTATACTGAGTCTTGAGCGCAGCAGCGTTCATTGCAACGAGTACATCGCACTTGTCGCCAGGAGTATAAACAGCGCCGGCACCAATGTGAACCTGGAAGCCAGACACACCTGTAAGAGAACCCTGCGGAGCTCGGATGTCAGCTGGATAGTCAGGGAAAGTAGAAATACCGTTACCGATAGTGGCAGAAACGGTAGAGAAGATGTTTCCGGCGAGCTGCATACCGTCGCCAGAGTCACCAGAGAAGCGTACTACAACGCTGTCGAGTTCTTTGATTTCCATATATTTACGTATTTGTGTTAGTTTTGCTGTTAAATAGACCGAAGTTACACTTCGGGAACTGCAGCCGATTGGCTATTACCTGAAAGACACCGCAAAGGTAAGCATTTTGCGCGAAAAACATTACAAAGTGTAAGCAAAAACCTTTGTTTGCGTACACAAATTATGAGTTATATCATTTCTAAGGTTACAAAATGTAAGAAAAGAGCATGATTTTGGGCACTTCTGCTTACAATTTCGTACTACTTGGTAAGCAACTGTTCCAACTGTTCTGCCGTAAGTCTAAGATGGAACCTGCCACCTTCAGCCACTGCTATTCGTCCCGTCTGCTCAGAGACCACGATAGCCAATGCGTCAGTCTCTTGCGACACACCCATAGCAGCTCGATGTCGAAGACCAAGTTCCTTCGGGATATCGTAGTCGTGGCTTACAGGCAGAATACAACCTGCCGCCTTTATACGACCGTTGGAAATGATCATCGCACCATCATGAAGAGGAGAGTTCTTGAAGAATATATTCTCTATCAATCGCTGGGTAATCTTAGCATCAATGACATCGCCCGACTGCATGATGTCGTCGAGTCTCTGCTCCTTCTCAATGACAATCAAGGCACCTACCTCATGACGTGCCATGCTCATGCAAGCAAGGACTACAGGCATCAGTTCCTCCTTGTTCTTTCCAGTCTCTTCCTGCTGGTCTGTATGGAACGACGAAATGAATCGCTTCACGCTCTGGTTTGTGCCGAGGGTATAGAAGAAACGGCGAATTTCCTCTTGGAAGATAACGATCAGTGCTATGATTCCCGCGCCATACAATTCGCTGATGATGCCACCAAGCAATCGCATGTTAAACACATGGCACACAAGGAAATACAACAGCAGGAATATCACAATGCCGACAAACACATACAGCGACCTAGAGCGACGCAGTACGCGATAGAGATAGAATAGCAGCAAGGAAACCGCTAGAATATCGAAGAAATCCTTTATGTCAAAACCTATTATGTCGAGCACAGGAAAAAACAATTATATTAATTATGGAGACTTTCCACCAGGCGGACAGCTTCCTTTGCCGCCTTCACATCATGGACACGCAGAATGTCGGCAGCGCCCTTCATGAGTGCTATCGTGTTAAGGACTGTCGTGCCATTGAGCGACTCATTTGGAGTTATGCCAAGAGTCTTGAAAATCATCGACTTACGAGAGACGCCAACGAGAATCGGCAGATTGAACTCACGAAGGAAATCAATGTCGTTCATCACTTCAAAGTTCTGCTGAAGTGTCTTTCCGAAGCCGAAACCAGGGTCGAGAATGATGTCTTTCGCACCAAGGTCACGAAGCTGCTGTACCTTTTCTGCGAAGCCCAATGCCATCTCGCGGATGTTTGGTTTCACAGACATTAATATATAAGGGACACCGAGTTCCGCTACGGCAGGAAACATATCGGGATCCTCACCTTCAGAGACATCATTTATTATCATGTCGCCAAACTCCTTGACACACATCCTTGCCACGCTTGCTCGGAAAGTGTCAACGGAAAGCGGTACATCAGGAACGGCTTCCTTTATGATAGGTAGTGCAAAGCGCAGACGCTCCATCTCTTCCGCCTCAGAGGCAAAGACGCATCCGGGACGAGTAGAGCAAGCACCCACATCAATCATGTCGCCACCTTCCGCAACAATCTCCAAGGCACGCTGACGCACTTCCTCTTCCGTCTGCTTTCGCGAGCCGGAAAAGAAAGAGTCGGGCGTACAGTTGAGAATGCCCATTACAAGGCATTCTCCTGAAAGATTATCTGTGATGAAATTCGATAAAGTCATTACTTGGTAAAATACTTCTTGCCGTTCTTTATCACGATGCCGCGATAGTCACCGCCAACCTTCTGACCATTAAGGTTATACATGCCAGAAGCGTTCAAGAAAGGATTCTCCGCTGAAACTGCGCTGATGGCATCTGGTCCGTCTTCATACTTGGTGATGGTCACCTCGTCAAGGAAGAAGCGACCCTTTGAAGGAGAACGGAAACGGATGCTTGTCGTATTGCCAACGGTCATCTTTGTCTCACAGTCATTCCAGATGCCTGCCGTGAGGTCGAATGAGCTCTGTGCGAAGACAGTAGAAGTGTTGTTTGGATCGGAAAGCGAAATCTTTGGCACCTCAGTACCGTAACGACCAGCCTTGAACGTCAACTTGTAGTCGCCTGGTTCAAGAGTGATGGCACTGGTTGTGGCAATACCAGCCTGAGTGTTTGAGCCGACGATCATGCAATTGCGAGCGCCCTTGCCGAGTGGTGCTATCCATTCGTTGTCAGGATTGAGGTCGGCGAGTGTGATGTTTGACCAATAACCGTCATTTCCACCTGTACCACCACACTTGTTGAACGATTCATAATAGAAAACACCTTCCGGTATCTCATGCGGTCCAACCGCTTCTGTTCGGTAAGAAACAGAGCCGTCGGCATTGAGTTTAATGTCACAAATTCTCATCGGACATATTTTGTATCCTGCATCATCGCCTGTGTACCATTCCAATTCCACATAGTTTGTGGTCTTGTAAGGGAAGAGGTCACCCCTGATCTGTGAAGTTGTCGCACAAACATAGCTGCCATCAGCTGGGATGTAAGTGTAGCGAGAGCGCTTGTTAATGCCTGGATATTCCTTGCAGTTCACGCTGTTGTTTGCCCATACATTAGCATCATAGTCAATATGGAGCACGCGCAAGCCCTGTGCTTTATAGAAGCCAGCTCCCCAGCTTTTGTTCTGGATAGGTTCAAAGGCGTAGAACTCGTTCTTGTTGTACGGATTTGTCATGATATACACATCGCCGCCGTCCTTGTCAGTTATAGGACGAAGGTTATTGTACTCCATGCCAGCCTCGAGTTCCTTAGGAGTGATCCAGCCGGCTGTCATCTTCTCGAAGATAGAGAAAGGTGCAGGAAGGAAGGAATCGCCGTTGTAGCTTCCAGAATCGAGCAAGTCCCACCAGTCCATAGCCGTCAAGCCACAGCCATCGCTATGATTGCTGCATACATCATAGAGGTCAGGATAACCAAGGCAATGCGCAAATTCATGGCAGAAAGTTCCGATACCGCTGTCAAGGTCACCTTCGCCAAAGTTCCAGTTTATCTCGTTTGCACAAGCGTAAGTATTGAATTTCTTGCCGCCCGCTGTCAGTGAGCTATAATAGCCCAATGATGACTCGTGAGGCCAGATGAGCGTGTGGTCATCAGTCTTCGTAGCCTGTCCATAACCAGCGTAAAGGATGAACACCATGTCGATTTCGTTGTCATTATCCCAGTCATACTGGAACCAATTGAGCGTAGCCTCTGCCTTAAGCTCGTTGACAGCCGTACGAATCAATTCAGGAACCCTGTTGCGTTCCGTTCTTCCCTTGTCGTCTGTCTTATAGTAATAGTCGTGATTCTGTGGCATTGTGACTACTCGTGAGACATCAAAATCCACAGTGAACTTATCGTTCGACTGGTCGAAGAAGTACTGCTTTACGCTCTTTCCATAACCTTTTGCCGCAATCTCAGGATAGTTCTCACCACCCTGGTTAAGAACCTTCTTGTAGAAATCAGGCGTATGTTCTGGTTGGAATGCCAAATCAGGGAACTGCACAAGAATAACAAGTCCCTTCTTCACGCCTTCAAGCTGCTTGAAGCCCGGAAGTTTCTTCTTGCCGTTTGAGACAGCGCCAAACTTGTTGCCGAAATACTTCTCGAAGCGCTCTGCTCGTAGTGCGTTTGCCTCTGCTCGCTGCATCTCTGCTTCCTCAGCATACTTGCTGACATCAGTCTTCACATAGGCATCATTTATCTTGACATAGGCATCGCCTGCTGCACTGCGGAAATAATGGAAATATTCATCACCTACGGTTTCCACTCTAACCTTGCTTCCGTCGGCGAGAGTAATGGTTCTCCACTGGCCGCGTTGTACAGGTACGGCCATGGCAAAAACTGCCACGAGGGCAAATAAATGTGTAAAGAAAAGCTTTTTCATGGGTGCAAAGTTAAAATTTTCTTTGCTATTGTCAAAATAAAATATGCAAAAGTTAAGATTGTCTTTGTAAATACGGAGCAAATTGTTACCTTTGCACAGCAAAAAGGCGCTTACAAAGTGGCACAAAAACGCAATAGACTTTCATAATGAACTACGAAGAAACCATAGATTACCTCTATAATTCGGCTCCGATGTTTCACAAAATAGGCTCTGCCGCCTACAAGGAAGGATTGGAGAACACATACGCCCTCGACGAGCATTTCGGCTTTCCCCATAGCAATTACCTCACCATCCATGTGGGCGGTACGAACGGAAAGGGCAGCTGTTCGTCGATGATTGCATCTTACCTCCAGACGCTCGGGTATAGGGTTGGACTCTACACATCGCCCCATCTCTTTGATTTTCGCGAGAGAATACGCGTCAACGGCGAGATGATTCCTGAGCAGGAGGTGGTGGATTTCGTGGAAAACCATCGCAGTTTCTTCGAGCCTCTCCAGCCTAGTTTCTTCGAACTCACCACGGCTCTCGCCTTCAAGTATTTCGAGAAAGCAGGTGTTGACATCGCAGTCGTTGAGGTTGGATTAGGCGGAAAACTCGATTGCACGAACATCATCCACCCTATCCTATCCGTTATAACGAACATCAGCCTTGACCACACGGCTCTCCTTGGCAAGAGTTTGTCGCAGATTGCCATGCAGAAATCGGGCATCATAAAGCGACATACACCTGTTGTCATCGGCGAGACATTGCCTGACACACAACCTGTCTTCGCAGCCGTTGCATCGCAGTTTGAAGCCGACATCTACTATGCCGAGCAGGAAACATCCATGGGTGAGGTGAAGGACTATTTCGACATCTGCGAACTCCAGGGCAACTACCAGAAGCTGAACCTCCGAACGGTGCTTACTGCCGTCAAGCTATTCGATGAAATAGGCCTACGCACAGACCTCGAGAAGTTCAAGCTCTCGCTTCAGAACATATCCCGAAACACAGGACTTATGGGCAGATGGCAGACAGCCGCTGAGCATCCGAAGACCATAATAGATACAGGTCACAACGAGGCAGGATGGCAGTTCGTTTCAAGGATGCTTGCACAGACGCAGAAGGAATGTCACGAACAGGGCGGAAAGCTCCGTATCATCTTCGGAATGGTTGACGACAAGGACGTTGATTCCGTTATGCAGATGCTCCCTAAAGACGCCGTCTATTACTTCACCCAGGCACAGTCCCACCGCGCCATTCCCTATAATATAATAAAGGAAAAGGGCGAACATCTCGGACTTTCCGGCACCTCCTACCCCACCGCCGATGCAGCCTATTCAGCGGCAAAACAAGACAGCTCCGACAGCGATGTGATATTCATCGGCGGAAGCAACTATATCATCGGGGATTTGAAGGAATTCGCAGCCGGCTGCGAGGCTAAAGGCTAAAGGCTAAAAGCTAAAGGCAGCCATCCGGAAGGATTCGCTGCCAAGTTTGGCTGCGAAACTAATGGCTAAAAAAATACCACAACGGTATAATTACTTAATTATTAATTTCAAATCAATGTACAACAATTACAATTTCAAGCGTGATGTGCTCCGTTTCAAGCACTTCTCTCGCAAGGGTTATGCACTCTTTGCGTGTCTTGGACGAGTTGTTCTTGTTGGCGTGCTCTCGGTTGCCACACTGCAGAATGCGAAGGCTTCTGGCATAAGCATCGAGACTTACCGCGCTGACAACGACACTATTCCTACCGACCGCGAGTTCGACCTCAGCGAAGTGGAGGTGTCAGGCACACGCGCACCGCTGTCTGCTGGACAAGCGGCGAGAATGGTAACTGTACTGCGTGCACAAGACATTCAGGGTGCCGCGGTGCAAAGTGTTAACGACTTACTCAAGCTCTGCGTTGGAGTAGATGTAAGGCAACGCGCACCAATGGGTGCTCAAACGGATATCTCCATGCGAGGGGGCACTAGCGAACATATCGCTATACTGCTTGACGGTATCTGTATTTCTGACCCTCAGACAGGGCATAATGCTCTCGACCTCCCAATCCAACTTTCGCAAATAGAACGCATTGAAGTTCTCGAAGGACCTGCCGCCAGAGTCTATGGTGCGCAGTCGCTGCTTGGTGCAATAAATATTGTGACCAAGAACCCCCTAACCCCCCAAGGGGGAACTTCCAATAGTCTTGCGGATGTATTCCTTGAAGGTGGTTCCTACGGCTATCTGAACGCCGGTGGTGTCCTTAATGCTCCTGTCATTGCCGAGCGCCTTACCAATTCCGTCAGCGGTTCCTACGCTCGTTCCGATGGTTTCAACCGTTCCAAGGCTAACCATCTCAACAACGACTACGAGGGTGGCAAGCTTTTCTATCAAGGCAGCTATTCCTTCAATCCATCAGTCAAAAGTAATAAAAACCTCCCCCTTGGGGGGAAAGAGGGGGTCATATCTTGGAACCTCGGCTATGCCCAAAAGTGTTGGGGGTCAAGCACTTCCTACGGTCTTGGCAGCGACGAGCAGTACGAGCGCACTCGTAAGATGTACGCATCTGTATCAGGTAATTTTGCCCTTGGCAAGAACATCCATATCAAGCCGGCTGCTTACTGGCAGCGCAACAACGACTGGTACAAATGGGTTCGTGCTACGAGCAGACCGAACATCAATCGCACGGATGTTTTCGGAGCCAACCTGAACGTATGGTTCGACTGGGCATTGGGTCGCACAACGGCTGGTTATGAAATCAAGAACGAGGACCTTCTCAGCGGTAATCTCGGCGAACCAATCGAACCAACCCACAAGATTCCAGGCACGGAAGATCGCTACTACGACCACGGTCTCAATCGCACAAACCACTCATGGCACCTTGAGCATAATGTTGTTTACAAAAACCTCACCGTATCTGCCGGTTTGATGGCTCTGCGCAACACATGGAACGACATGCCATATCATGTATATCCGGGCATTGACGCCGCCTATCAGTTGGGCAGCAATTGGAAGGTTTATGCTTCATGGAACACATCCATGCGCCTGCCAACATACACCGAACTATACTACAAGGTTGACGGACACCTTGCCGACAAGAACCTCTTGCCAGAGGAGATGTCAGCATTCGAGATTGGTACGAAATACGCATCACGCTTCGGTCAGTCATCAATTTCGCTCTACAAGCACAACGGAACGAACATGATCGACTGGATTCTTGACACCAACCTCCCAAAGGATGACCAAGTTTGGTCATCCGTAAACCACACCAAGCTCGACAGCTACGGCGTTGAACTTAACAGCCGTTGGAACATGCGTCAGGTTCTCCCATCGCAGCGTCTGCTCAAGACCCTCTCTTTCGGCTACAGCTACATCCATCAGGAGCAGAAGGAGAACGCAGCCGGAATCCTCTCGCGCTACACTCTTGAATACCTCCGAAACAAGGCTGTTGCCGGCGCGGTACTCTCCCTCGTCGAGAACACATGCATGAATCTCGACCTCTCACTCAACTGGCGTTATCAGGATCGTATCGGAAGCTACACCAACGCAGCAGGCGAACTCAAGAAATACTCGCCATATTCAGTCTTCGATGCCCGCCTCGACTGCAAGATGAAGCACTACGGACTCTATCTTGAGATGAACAACATCTTCAACAAGAGCTACATGGATTACGGCAACGTCATCCAACCAGGCACTTGGTTCATCGCAGGCGTGAAGGTTACGCTGTAAAGCAACCTCCATAAAACAAAATTTGCACAAAGGGGTCAGACCCTTTTGTGCATTTTTTTATTGTCTTCTACTTATAATTTGAGAATGATATACGATTAGGCACAAAGTCAAAGAAAAATAAGGATTTATGGTAAGATTTCTGTTAGATTTAAGGTGAGATTCAAGCGAAGCGCCTTTTAAAATCTCGTTCTAAAAAAATTTATGCATGATTTATGGAAAGATATCTTCGTTAGGATTTAAATCTCACGTAAATCTTGTTATAAATCTCGCGTAAATGGATTGGGAGTATTTATTTTGAGGCGTCGCGTTGCTCCTTGAATCTTACCTTAAATCTAACATAAATCCATCTATAAATCTTTTATATCATTCTGTCCAAATAAAAACATAATTGTGCCAAATAGTATATTATTTCCTATAAATTTCTCCCTATTTTCCTTGCGTATTTCATAAAATTTTCGTACCTTTGCATACAGAAAGTTCGAAGCCTCACACACAACAACATTCTTTTTTTTCACACAACAACCAGACTCCAAGCCTCGTTCCGGGTCCGCTGGAAACAGCGTTAAAAGGGGGCACAACAACAATGTCACAGATTCGTTACGTTAAGTACCAGAACAAGTCCCAGATGGAAGGCGTCTCTGGTAAGTGGTATCTCAAGGTGAAGCACACTGAGACCATCGAACTCCCTGAGCTTGCAAAGCACATGGCTGCTCACAACACCAGTTTTTCTCGCGGTCAGATCCTCGGTATCCTCACCGACATGACCGATTGCATGCGCGAGATGATGCTCGACGGAAAGAAGATCAAGCTCTCTGACCTCGCCATCTTCTCTATCGGCGTTCATTGCAAGGGTGCAGACAAGGCCGAGAACGCTACACCAGCCAACATCGTCGGCGTACACTTCAACGCCCAGGGCACTGGCGAGAACGCTTCTTCAGCCATCTTCGAGAAAGTCCGCTTCAAGGAGCAGGATGAGTACTCGGTGTAAAACCGAAGCTAAAATTGCACAAAGGGGTCTGACCCTTTTGTGCAAATCCTACCAAAACTCACAACGAATATACCCCAAATACGACCTGTATTTGGGGTATTTTTATTGGCTGTTTGGGTGCTTTTTGGTGCGAGTTCCTATGCTATAGGGTGATAGATGATAGATGAATTCCTTGCAGTTGTAGAAATATTTAAATAATTGCAGATTACAATGAGTTTAAGAAGAAGTCAATTATTTAATATATTACTTTTCCTATATGGATTTACCTATCATCTATCACCCTTTTTAGAGTTTAGAATGGAATGTCCTGCTCTTGAGGAGTAAGAATTTCGCTTGCATCCTGCTTCTGCTCTACTTTCAGAGTCTCGATATCAACTCTGCTTACAAGATACTTGTATCCATTCTTTGTGCGTTTAGTATCAAAGCCAAGTCTCTTCATGGCCTTGCCTATATTGACAGCCTTATAGTCACCGCCATGGAATCCATGGGCTACGAGTTCCTGCTGTATCTCGCCGGAAGATATTGCGATAATATCCATGTCTGAAGATGGCAGACGATAGAAAGTTCTCAACACTTCCATGCAGTCATTAGGCTCCATGTAGTCTTTGTCGTGCTCCGTGATGGCAATACTGTCCTCCCGAGTAGGCTTTGGATTGTAACCATTCTTTATGAGATACAGTGCCTGAGCGTAAGCACCCTCGTAATTCAGTGGATAGTCGCTGAGGTTCTTTGTTCCGACGATGTCGATGCCCACATATCGGCGACTTCCTTCCGGATCACGAATGAATCGCTTCTGGTTAGTGGCTGCAATGAGAGATGCCTTACGCTTACGATGCTCACGGTTGTGTCCATACGAATCTCGTTCGTAGCTGGAACTGGAAGTAATGGCATATTTGTAGGCATCACTCTTCTTGTCACTGCCAAAGGAGAACTCGTCAAGGAAGAGCATAGCCATCTCGGACAAAGAGATTACAAAGTCCTTATCCACCTTAGCCGTTGGATTGACATTATACTGATACTCACGCAGTTCAGGTGGCAGGATTCTGTTTATCAGGTAGGTCTTACCAATGTGTTGCTCACCGCAGAACACAGGTACTATCGAATTATCGTCTGTTAATCCAAGCCATAACTGGTTCATGCCGACAAACCATTTCTTGAATATTGTATCATAGAATTCCGTTTCCTCTGGATTTCCGAACTCTATATGTCCGACAAAGAAGTCCCTGATATAGTCAGGGTCTGTATCAGGATTCCAAGGAGTCAGATGGCTGTAATAATCCTTGAAAGGGTCAAAGTCCTGCACATAGTCCTTGCTTTGTAGCAATGCAATAAGGAGCTTGTCAGTAGCCTTGATGCCTTCCTCTATCATACGGCAGAGGAATGTAGAGCGGTCACGGTCTTTTACTGGCACCCATTTGTCTCCATCCAGCATCTCTGCGCGGTTAGTCCAGATGTTGAAACGGAGCTTTGCGTATCGGTTCAGAGCTTCCTTCATCTGTTCCATAACATTCACTTTCTCTGCCTTTTCACCCTTCTGGCTTGGACGTCCTACAGGCATACTTGTGTCAATGCCATGACTCTTTGCCAGACTCATGAGCGTACCGAGGCTGACAAGCTGCTTGCTTGTCTTCATGCAGTAGTCGAATTTCTGGTCGCATTCGGCATGGTCATAACCAGGATATTGTTGGCAGATGAGGTGATAACTGCTGCGTGCCTCCTCGCCAAGCGAGGTGCAGGCAAAGGTAATGTTTATCCAATCTGCATGATCGGATGTGATGTCAACATGACCGTCACTGATGCGCTGAGCCACAACCTGTAGCTTGCGCAAGTCTTTTTCGTTGTTTGTCATTATTTTATTGTATTTGATTTCTTGAACATTGGATTGATATAACACTCAGGATCGTATGGCAGATAGCAAGCACGACCGATGTCAGAACCGGAATCGTCAACAAGTACTCCGTACTCGAACAGCACATACTTACGAACCTCAAGGTACATGTCCCTATGACTTATCTGCTGCCATTGTTCTGGAACTACAGCGATGTTCTTCAGTCCGTCACCACGAGGAGATGTAAAGCAAAGAGCAGACACAAGCCATGTGTCTTTGGTTATTTGCGATTTGATACGCTCCACATCCTCTTTTGTGCCGAGATGGTCAAGGTCAATGGTCACAAACATACTTCTCTCCAAGATGCTATCAGCCTTACGATAGTGGAAAATGCCACTGAAGGTTGCTATCTCGAAGTTAAGTTTCTTGAACCGTTGCTCAGCATCGTTCTCCTGCTTCGTAGGATTCTTGATGTCGGCACGTTTGTTGACCAGTTCACGAATGCCTTCCGTGGCATCCGTTGCCGCATTACTTGTTATGTACGCGAAGGCATCCAGGATTGTCCACGATGGCTCTGACGGATGCACACTGAGCACCGCCTGTCCTTTCTTGTTGATGTACCCTTTTGGGTAGTGGGAGAACCGCATATCTGTAATGCGAGTTCCGCTGATGGAGATTTTTGCGAGTTTCATAGACTTCTATATTTAATTTGTTTTATTATCATTTATGAATAGCAGCAGGAACTGCGAGAGGTTTACTTTTGCCATTGTTGCTCCCATAACGTAATATATGCTTGAATGGTTGCAATAGGGCACAAAAAAATGCGCCAAGTATTTTTTACTCAGCGCAAAATTACGACATTGTCAACATTTTGCCAATACTTAGGTGTTAGTGTTTGGTGTTAGTATTTTGCACTAACACCAACTAACACCAGAAATCTGCGTTATTTTCTGTATTCTAAAAGGTAATGCATCAAACCACATTCCTTCAAAAGCTCATTTAGTTTGTCAATTTCATTTCCATGATCTCGTTTGGTGAGATTGTGAATGTTGCGGTAAATTGTAGTCTGGACAGCATTGGCATCATCATTGGTCAACATTGCTATAACTTGTATCAATTTACTTTTGTTGCCAGCGAATGTACTGAAATCTTTAATTCCCAGCACTTTCAAGGCTAAGTTTATCCTAACCCTTCTCTTTAAATCAGAAGAGAAAGCTGAGAGGTCTTCAAGTTCTACTTCAAGTTCTTCATTATAAGCATCATGGTCTTCATTGATACGAGATTTCATTCCTTCCATTTCCTTGTTAGGCGTAGCCACTTTATTATCTGGTAAATTAGAAGGCAGTTTCTCCTGTATCCATCCCTCCAACCGTCTTATGCCTTTTATTGTAAGTTTGTATCCATTATCACACGATGCAGGTTCTTTGACCAATCCATCGTCAATCATCTCTTTTATGATAGCGTCAAAATAATCGGTGTCTAAATCTTCGGGCTGTCCCCAATGCTCTTTGTTGTCAGATAGCCATTTCCAAACGATTATCTCGTATTCATTTACTTCGAAGAATCGTAACCATTTATCTACATTTTCTTCTCTTCTACGTTGTTCCTCTTCCCACAATTCTTCTTCTGCACTCATGTTCCTCACATAGTTGTAGTCTTTGCACAACGTCTCGTTTTCAAACGCGCCTTCAATGGCGTTCTGAAGTCTTGGTATGAACATCTGTAGAGTTGAGTTGGTTATATTGTTGATTATGGGATCTAACAATAGCGAATAGTCACGCTCCTCGTTAAACAGTTCTATGCATTTAAGGATTGCAATTGAATAAAAAAACAATACTTCTAACTCATTTCTATGTTGATTTTCGGTCAATTGGGTAAATCCTTCTAATCCATAGTATCCATCATGTCCTCTCTTGGTCATAGTGTATGAGGCCAAATCATCATAGAGAAATTGTGCATGTGTATCTAAGATTCTGTCAGGATGTTTGCTTTGCAATAGCGTCTTCACAAATTCCTTTGCATCTTCCCAGTTCTCCACTTTGGTAGTTTTCTTATGTACATTATTATCAATAAAATCAGCAATTGGAGAAATAGTAAGAAACAATGATTCTTCATCAAGAAACTGCTCAAGCTTCTTCATCGCGTCTTCTTTAGAATATAATTTAAATGACATAAATCTTTTTGTTAATTAAATGTGCTTTAACTGCCTACAAAGGTACATATATTTAACCATATTATCAAAAAAACAGCGCTATTTTTTGATAAAATCAGTTTTTCTTGTAACTTTGCAGAGCATAAGCAGAGGAATCTGCTTGCAGACATACGAAAATAGCATTGACTATTATTTGCGTTCTCCTGAAAAGCCTGGAAACTTTTGATCGGAATAAGAGCACAAACTAATAGCAGTTAGGCACACCTCTGGGACAACTGGGAGTGTTGCCTCTTCACCCATATATGGTACAATGTTTACGCTTAGGGCGTGAGCATTTCTTATAGGGTGAAGGAGGTTTCATTCCAGGCTGCCTCGGAGAACGCATAAGAAGGTTCATGCCCTTCTTGTGTTCTTACGTGAGTGATAGGTCGGTGCATAATGACAACCTATCATTATGGCAGCAAATAACAACAGTCTTGGCAAAGCAAAGAAAGCCAAGAAAGACGAGTTCTATACCCAACTTCCGGATATAGAAAAAGAACTTAGGCACTACGAGCATCATTTCAAAGACAAGGTAGTGTTGTGTAATTGCGATGACCCAAAAGTCAGCAACTTCTTTGTGTATTTCGTAAGGAACTTCAAGCACTTAGGATTGAATCGCCTAATTACGACTTGCTATAAGAATAACGAGCCTACTCTGTTCAGTAACAACGACAGTGAGCAGGCTGTTTATCTCATATACGATGGTGGTGATGACAATAATCCCGATCCTGTAAAAGTATCTACTACCGCAGTACCATTGAATGGTGATGGCGACTTCCGTTCTATGGAATGCATAGAACTTCTAAAGCAGGCAGACATAGTAGTTACGAACCCGCCATTCTCTCTTTTTAGGGAATATGTAGCGCAACTCATCAGGTATGAAAAGAAGTTCTTGATAATAGGAAATCAGAACAACATTTCATACAAAGAGATATTCCCCTTGATACAAAGTAATCAAATATGGCTTGGATATAATTCTGGTCAACATGAGTTTGAGGTGCCATTGGATTTTGAGAAAGATAATACATACATTAGGAATAACGGCAAGAAATATGCAAAGTTTGGAAATATTTGCTGGTTTACAAATCTTGAGCATAGTAAAAGACATGAAGAGATTGATTTGTACAGAACATACAATGAAGAACAATACCCTAGATATGTAAACTATGATGCTATTAATGTAGCAAAGGTTCAAGACATTCCATACGATTATGACGGAAAGATGGGTGTACCTATAACTTATATGGAAAAGTATTGCCCTGAGCAATTTGAAATTATAGGTTTCAGCCTGAGTCTTGCAAATATGGATATCATTAAAAGAGAATTGGGAAAAGTTGGTGGCGGTCCTCGCTTTTATATTAGGGAAAAGAATGGAAAACTAAAACGACTTTTCGAAAGACTCGTAATCAAAAAGAAGCAGCAATGAAAGAAAAGATGACAGTGGAACCTCATCAAATCTCCATTCGTGAGTTGATTGATGGCTATCGAAATGATGAAGAGGAAGGTGTTGTGGCATTCCATGGACTTCTTAATGTAAGGCCAAAGTATCAGCGTGAGTTTGTCTATTCACTTGAGAAACAGATCGCTGTATTAAGAAGTATAATGCAAGGTTTCCCTATAGGTGTTATGTATTGGGTTCGCAATGAAGATGGTACTCTTGAAATGCTCGATGGCCAGCAGCGCACAGTAAGTATATGCGAATATGTTGCTGCCAATGCCTTCAGCATAGATTCATTCAAGTTCCATAATCTTAGAGAGGCTAAACCTAAGCTGGCAGAGGAAATACTTGACTATAAGCTTCAAGTATATTTCTGTGAAGGTTCTACAGATGATAAACTAGAATGGTTTAGGACGATAAACATTGGTACAGAGCCTTTGAAGGACCAAGAAATGCGCAATGCTTTCTATACAGGAGAGTGGCTTACAGATGCGAAGAAGAAGTTCTCTAAGGTTACTGGAGTATGCGTAAGGAAGAACGAAGGACTTGTTACAGGCACTCCTAACCGACAGGAACTATTGGAAAAGGTTCTATTATGGAAAGCTCAATATGATGGAATAGATGAAGGAAAGCCCGACCTTACAATTCGCAAATACATGGCTGAGCATCAGCATGATGGTAATGCAGATAGTGAACGCCAGTATTTCTTCAAGGTTGTTGATTGGGCAAACATGCTTTTTGATGGTAACTGGAAGATTAAGAAAGGTCAGCCATGGGGTGAACTTTATAATCTCTATCATAATAATGACTATGACTCTACATTTCTAAAATCAGAAGTAGAACGTCTTTTGATAGATGATGAAGTAGAGAAAAGTGGTAAAATGGGAATAATCCGCTATCTGTTGAGTGGTGATGAGAAATACTTGAATCTCCGTACTTTTAGTTATGCTCAGAAGTTGACATTGTATCAAAGACAAGGAGGTATATGTAACATTTGCAAAAAAACATTCGCTTTTGAAGAAATGGAAGCAGACCATATAGACCCTTGGAAGGATGGAGGAAAGACGATTTTAGAAAATGGTCAGATGCTCTGCAGACATTGTAATAGAAGAAAAAGTGATAAGTAAATATAAAGCCACGGCTCTCGGTATTGAGAGTCGTGGCTTCTGTTTTATTTACCAATAAGATATAACCCAAATAGTCCATTAGCCACATTGGCGTCATTTTGCTTCTCTTCGGCATCCTTTGCAGCTCATTTCATTCACATAGGAGCCCCTATGCTCATTCAATGTGCTACAAATGCTGACACAAAGATAATCTAAAATCCCATCCATGGCCTAACGAACCATTTGGGTTAACGCTCCGCTGAGCGAGGGGGTATGCTAAAGTTGAGTTTAGCTTACTTCTGTAGGGACTTCTCTTGGAAATCATCTGAATGAGACAGTTTGTGTCTATAACAACAGGACGACCTTCCATTTCTTAGTATGAAGTTCTGAAATGAGCGCCGCGGAGTTCTTCAAGTTTCTTCTCGTTCCACTTGCCTGACTCCCAAAGTTCGTCCATTTGCTCGTCTATGAGTTTAGCATAGAAAGCAGAGAGTTGTTGTTTTAGCAGATTGAGCGACTGCTCTGTCTTAATATGAGATGCCATATTCAAGACATGCATCTGCGCTGGATTGAATTGAACTACTTGCATAATTTTTGTTTATTTCGTCTGCAAAGTTAACACTTTATTCTTAATCTCCAAAGGAATCGGGGATTATTTCCCATACTGAGGACCATCGTCTTCGGCTACGATGCCAACCTGCTCGGCTTCGTAAACGAATGAATTTTCAGGGGAATCTTGCGTACAAAGGTTTGCGTGTGTGAACATTCCCTTGAAGCTGAGGTCTTCGTCTATCTGAGGCCAATGGATGCCTGAGTATGACAGGTAGAAGTCTTCACGCTGGGCGGCTGTAGCTTTGGCAAGTGATGGCCATAGGGCAAACTCGTAGCTTGCTTCCAATCCATCTGAAGTGGAAGCATAAACCGCGTGGTCGTCCGTCCATACTTTATCGATATATCTTTTCATAGCTACTTGTTGAAATAAGCTTCCCAACGCTCTGCAATGACATCTTCGTTTTCTTCTATTACAGACTCTATCATTTTCAATTCGTGCTTCTTGAAACCGTGGTTGAAAACCAACTCTATCGGCTTGACATTATACTTTGCTTCATGTCCGTCCTTTATCACATGAACATGAACTGGAGTATGATCGTCAGAATAGAAAAGGAATCTGAAACCAAAGAAATTGAATACCGTTGGCATAATATTAATTTATTTCGTCTGCAAAGTTAACACTTTATTCTTAATCTCCAAAGGAATCGGGAGTTTTGTTCAAAAAACAAGTCCCTCTCCCCTACTTCTTTCCCTTATTGATAATGTAAATACCTATCGTGGCGAGACCGCCGGCGATGACATATTTCCAGTAGAATGGTTCGTTGAGACAGAGGCAGGAGGTTATGGCTCCGACAACAGGAATGAGGGAATTGTAGATTGCTACCTTTCCTACGGGATTGCAGGTGAGGAGTTTGTTGTAAAGAGTGAAACCGATAGTGGAGATGCCTATAAGCATAAGCAGTATGGAGATGCCCCAGAGGGTTATGTTCGGTAATGTTCCGCCGAAAAGCAGACCTGGGATGACGAGCAAGAGACCGCCGAGAGACAAGCCGTAGCCTGTTCCCACGAACACATCCACACGCTTGCCCAATCCTCTCGTCATCAAGGCGGCAAAGGCGGAGCAGAGGGCATTCAGGATAATCATTCCATCGCCAAGCCAAGTGAACTGTCCGCTATCCTCACCACCGATGTTCAAGGCAAGAATACCGGCAAAACCTATCACGCAACCGAGAACCTTTCGCATAGTCATCTTGTCGCTCTTGAAGAATATGCAGGCAAGGATGACTACGGTGAACACGCTCATCGAGTTCAGGATAGCTGCTCGGGAACCAGCACTATGCGAGAGTCCGAAATAGAAGAAGGCATAGTGAAGTGTGGTGTTGAGAAGGGAGAAGACGAGAATATACAACCAATCCGCAGGTTTGCTTACCGCGAATTTCCTCTTCGCCTTGCCAGCAACAGCAAGAATGATCACACCCGACAGGAAGAAACGGATACCGGCAAAGAGCATCTTGCTTCCCGTCATGTCAGGAGTTATCTGAAACTCTGCAAATCCGAGCTTTATGAACGGATATGCCCAACCCCACAAAATAGCCGCTGTGAGTGCGAAGATCGTCACCCACAGCGGTCTTTGGAATATGCTTTTGTTTTCAGCAGTCATTAGTCATTACTCAACAGTCATTACTCATCTAAAGGTCTTCACGACGCGCTTTGTGCCATCCGGCATCCTGTAAACCTGAAGGACAATGCCCTTTGCGTCTGGTCCTACCTTCATGCCTTGTGCATTGAAATAACCGACCATAACTGCCTCGTCAGCAAGGACATCGTTGATTGCGGATGGGTCTGAGAGAGCGCCTGTGATGCGAACATTGGAGAGTCCGACTTTCTTTATGTTATCGGCTGTTCCCACCTTGTAAGGCATGATGATCAAGGAACCCTTCCCTGATGCTGCAATGCCTGAGAGAGGAAGCGAATATGCGAGATACGGAGGTGTAGCGCTATTGCGAGTCATGGAAACACCGCTGGCAACCAATTGCGCATTACCATCGGCACCTTTCCAAGCAACATCGAAACTACCGTTGTCAGTACCGTTCTTACTGATGAGGAACTCCACCTTTGTTGGTGCAAAGGTAGCGCCACCATCCTTGAGTTCGTACGAGAATGTTACGGCGTGGTTTGGGTTTCCAGCTGCGTCAAATCCTGAAGGTGCAACCTCAATGAGCTTCTTGTCGCCCTGAGTTCTCACAGAACCCCATGAGAAGAAACTTGAAAGCTCAACGGCAGCACTCTTGAGAGCAGGAGTAAAATTAGCTGATGTAGTATAAGCCTGCACATCGCTTGCGTTTTCAAGAGGCCATGTTATCGTTGCATCACCCTCTATCACAACAGGTTGCGAAGTATAATCAGGGAAAACATCCTCGCCAATGGCAGCTACCGCAGTACCGTCTTCCATCTTGTAGGCAGGGAAATATTCCTCGACAGCAATCTCTGCGTCAGCATTACCCAAGAGAACGATGTCCTGAACGAGCGAGTTCACATAGACCTCAAGGTTTGTGTAGATACGCTTCTTTGCGTCAATATCGTAGCTGTTGGCATCAGAAGCATCGTTAGGATCAAGACCATTTGCCTTCTCCCAAGCGTCAGGCATACCGTCCTTATCGGTGTCGAAGTTGGCTGGACGCGTCTCACTTGCCACAGTGTAATCGCCTTGGTCAGCAACGACATCAAGCAGACCCTTCTTCTTTGTCACGCTACCCGAGTAGTTTACGGTACCTGTCAGCACCTCATCCTCATAGCGGACATCAACCATGTCCTTCATGAGAGAAGCACCTGCGTAATAAACGACATTCATGTATGCTTTCTGGGCAGAGTGGGTAGTGACCTCGCCAGCCTCGATAGCCTTGTCAAGGACGATGGAAATCTTTGCGCCTTCACCTTCGCCATAATAGCCGCCATTGTCTGTGCAGAACTTTGTGTTATCATCGGTGACAACACCCTTCCAGTCATAGTTCTCGCCATAGCCGTTGACATAGTTGCCGTTGATGTAGTAGCGAGAGTAAAGTCCCCAATACTTTGGATAGCCTTCGCTATTGCCGCTCGCACCGAGAGTACACTGAGTGACACGGTTCTTGTTGGAAGTAGCAGGACCAGCCTTGTAGTAGTTGTTTATCATGTTGATGAAACCGCCACCAGGACCACCATAGCAACCGCCACCGCCCCAGTTGAACATCACGCAGTTGCGGAAGTCAACACGCTCAGCCATAACGGTGTTCGGATATTGAAGCTTGTCGTAGCCGTCCCAGTCATAGCGAGCGCCGTTGAAGCGAGGCACACGGTTGTTGCAGTGGATAAGGAGATTGTGGTGGAAGGAAGCACCCTTGCCACCCCAGATGCCGCCGTAGCCGTGGGCACCCTTGTTGTGACCAGCGTTGTTGAGAGGTTCGCCGATAGTACACCACTGGAGGGTGAAGTTCTTGTTGTCATAGAAAGAGGCAACCTCGTCGATAGACCAAGAGAAAGAGCAGTGGTCGAAGATGATGTTGTTCTTATTGCGTGTAGTGGCAGCGTCGGCACCATCGTTGACATCCTTTTCCTGTCCACGACGGAAACGCATGAAGCGAACGATACAGTTGTTGCCTACACCCATGGTATAGTAACGGACGGTGATACCTTCGCCAGGAGCTGTCTGACCTTCAACGGTAGTGTTGTCGCCGATGGTGAGATTGCTCTTGAGGGCAATGATACCGCTGACATCAAAGACAACGGTTTTCTTTGTAGAACCGCTCACGGCAGCACGCAAAGAACCTGTGCCTGAGTCGTTTAGGTTTGTTACGTGAACAACCTTGCCACCCTTGCCGCCAGTTGTGGTATAGCGAGCAAAACCCTCAGCACCAGGGAAGGCTGGAGTTGGGATTATCTGCGCTACGGAAGTGAGGCTGAAGGCGCAAAGGAAGAGAATAAAAGAGAGGAGTTTTTTCATTTTGGGGGGATTTAGCCCAGCGACAAAATCGCTGGGAACTGTGGCGTTAAGCCCAGCCGAAAACGGTTGGGAACGGATATTGAAGCCCAGCCGAGAACGGCTGGGAACGGGGGCTTAATAGTTATTATGGTTGGCTTTCTTCTGTGGGGCTGCGAGCTTTTCAACGTCATAGCCCATGCGCTCCATTTCGATAGAAGCCCAGATGAAAGGACCTACACCCTTGGCATCGTTGTCACGGATTGGTTCGCTCATGTAATACTCGAAAGAGCCGTCGCGCTTTGGATTGCTCTCAGGACCAAGACCTGAAACGGAGCAGCAGTTTGTGAGCGAGATTGTCTTGTCTTCGTTAATCTTGATGAACTCGTTGATGATGCCCTTGTATGCCTTAAGACCTGCCTGCTTGAGATCCTCGCCGATGAAACCGTTGCGAGCAGCCTTGAGCAAGCAATAAGCGAACATACAAGAAGCTGTTGACTCGAGGTAGTTTCTAGGATCCTTCACATCAAGGACATCATACCATACGCCAGTCTTTGCGTCCTGATACTTGACTGTCTGAGTAAGAACCTTCACGAGGAGGTCGATAACCTTCTGACGACCAGCATAATCCTCTGGCATAGCGTCAACGATCTCAGTGAGAGCCATTGCATACCAACCCTGAGCGCGAGCCCAAGTGTGCTGAGAAAGACCTGTTTCCTTGTCTGCCCAGAAGATAGACTTCTTAGAATCCCAAGCGTGTTTCCAGAGACCTGTCTGCTCGTCGAAAGTGTATTGGTCGGTAGTGAGAACCTGCTTTACAGCGTCGTCGTAAATCTTCTGTGCCTTCTTAGCAGGGAGGTAAGTCTTAGCGTAGTTGCAATAGAATGGAAGTCCCATGAAGATACCGTCAAGCCATACCTGGTTAGCATAGATAGCCTTGTGGAACCAAACGCCCTGCTTTGTGCGAGGCTGTTTCTGGAGCTGTGACCAAAGGATGTCGCAAGCCTTCTTGTTCTTTGCCTCTGGGTAGAGCTGCTCCATGCGGAGGATATACTTACCAGTACGGATCTGGTCGAGGTTGTAGTCTTCTATCTTGTAAGTCTTGATAGTACCGTCCTCTTCAATCATCTCCTTAGCATATTCGTGGAGATAGTTGATGATAGCCTCGTTCTTTGGGTTGTTCTTATACTCAAGATAAGTGTTGAGCATACCTTCCATCTCAATACCCATCACATAGCTCCACTTTGGCTTCTTTGCGAAGTCGAGCATGTAAGGATGGTTCACGCGAGTCATCTCAGAATATGTCATCCACTCGCTGTAGTGAGGGTATGTAGGCTTGTCAAGGATAACCTTTCCGTTGATCTTGAGACAATCGTAGTTGAAATCGCGCATCTGACCAGTCTTATATATAGGAGAATCTGTTACGCCATCAAACTTACAGTTCTTCAAGTTCACATTATATACATTGCAAACATCCTGAAGACCAACTGCCATCACGCCATACTTTGACTTCTTGCAAGTCACGTTCTCCATATAGACGTTGCGAACTGTTGGTGGGTAATCGCGGCAGCAGAGTTCCTTTGGTTCGTAGTCAAGGTTGATCTTGAGGACAGCTTCCTTACACTGACCAACCTTCACGTTACGGAAGTAGATGTTCTCGATGATACCGCCACGGCAAGGGTTAGTCTTGATACGAAGAACGCGGTCGAGGTTTGGTGAGTCCATCTCACAGTTCTCCACATAGAGGTTCTGGTAACCGCCTGAGATCTCAGAGCCGATTACAACGCCACCGTGACCGTCCTTGAACTTACAGTTGCGAACGATGAAGTTCTTTGAAGGGATGTTCCAGAGACGACCGTCAGCATTACGTCCTGACTTGATGGCGATACAGTCGTCGCCTGTTTGGAATGTACAGCCTTCAATGAGCACATTCTCGCATGACTCTGGGTCGCAGCCGTCGCCGTTAGGGCCGTCGTTGATGACAGTCACGTTGCGAACAGTGATATTCTTTGAGAGAAGTGGGTGCATTACCCAGAAAGGAGAGTCGAGCATTGTCACGCCCTCGATAAGAATGCCATTACACTTGTAGAGGTTAACAAGCTGTGGACGAAGGCCTTTGCCCTTTCCGAAGATACGCTCGTTCATGTCAACACCGTCTTCTGCCATCTTGAGGAGAGCTGGACGACCGTCAGGATTTGACTGACATTCCTCGCCTTTCCAAACCTCGCTGCCATGCTTCTTGCCTGACATTGACCACCAGCCTTCCTTTGTTGCACCACCGTGGATTGTACCTTCACCAGTGATACCGATGTTATCCTGCTCGTAAGCATAGATACATGGCTGATAGTTCCAGCAGTCGAGACCTTCCCAACGAGTGAGGACATTAGGATAAAGCTCTGGCTGGAAGACGAACTTCAGCACAGCGTCCTTCTCGATAACGAGGTTAACGCCAGCCATAAGAGTGATTGCACCTGTCTGCCATTCGCCAGCAGGAACGATAACCTTACCGCCACCCTTCTTTGAGCAGTCGGCAATAGCCTTGTTTATAGCTTTCTGGTTCTTTGCAGCAGTGGCATTGATTTTTGCACCATACTTTGTAATGTTGTACTCTTTCGCAGCAAATACAGGTTGGCTGATACTTGCCTCCAAGGCCTTGTAGTCCTGGTCCCAGATCTTGCTCTGGGCGAAAGAAGGAATTGCCACGAGTGCCATCAATAGCACGATAAGGGTAGTCTTTAAGTTTTTCATCCGTTAGTTATATTTTAATTGTTTGGGTTGCATATACATTTCAGCTACAAAATTATATAAATCTATATAAATAATGTGTCAAAAGCATCCGAAATAGCAATTAGACTTGATATGACCGACTATTTCCTTCTTTTAACGCTTGGATATTTGCGGGAAAAATCGTAATTTTGCTTCTGATTATGAGCGAAGTGAACTACATACTGCTGCCCGAAACGGCATCTACGAACACATACGCCAAGGAGAATATCAAGGATTATTCTCACGGTTATTCCGTGGTTTACACCTTGAACCAGACGGCAGGTCGTGGCATGGACGGAAACTATTGGGAAGCGGAAGGCGGAAAGAACATATCGTTCTCCATCATTTGCCACCCGAGAATGGTGAAGCCTGCCGAGCAGTTTGTGCTTTCAATGGCAATAGCAGTGGATATAGTGAATGTTCTTCAGAAGCTTTATCCAGAAGAAAAGGACAATTTCCGGGTGAAATGGCCTAACGACATCTACTGGAACGACAAGAAACTCGGCGGCATTCTCATCGAAAACACGCTGAAAGGCTATCGCATGGACAGTTGCATAATCGGTATTGGCATCAATGTCAACCAGGAATTCTTCAAGTCGGATGCGCCGAACCCTACCTCACTAAAGCAGATTACGCACCGCGAGTCAGACCCGATAGAGCTCATGGAACTCATTGCCCAGCGATTCCTGAAGACATTGCAAGTGATTAAGCTGCTTGAAGATACCGACAATTATTCGCTCAATGTAAAGTACGAAAGCATTCGCGACAACTATCATCGCTTGCTCTATCGTTACGACAAAGAACTTCACACCTTCCAGGAAGGCGACAAACTCTTCGAGGCAAAGATTCGCAAAGTGCAAAACGACGGCAGACTGACACTCGTAAATGCCAACGGCGAAGAAAAAGACTATTGGCTGAAGGAAGTGAAGTTTATCATTGACAACCATCGATAACTATCGATAACCCTCGATAATCTCGACAATCCTCGAGAACCATCGAGAACCATCGACAATCCATAAATCATAAATCGAAAATCATAAATCCCCACTATGGCAAACAAATTCATTGCAGCTGCTTACAAGCTGTACACTACAGACAATACAACTCCTGTTGAAGAGGCTACAGAACAGCAGCCTTTCGTATTCATCTCAGGTCTCGGCATGGCTCTCGACGCTTTCGAGAAGAACATCGAGGAACTTCCAACAGGCAAGGCTTTCGATTTCACCATTCCTTGTGACGATGCTTACGGAGCACCTGACCAGGAGCGCATCATCGCACTTCCAAGAGGCATCTTCGAGGTTAACGGTCAGTTTGACGACGAGCACATCAAGGTTGATGCTTTCATTCCAATGAACAACGCTGACGGTCAGCGTCTTATCGGCAAGGTCATTGACATCACAGACGAGAATGTCCTCATGGACTTCAACCATCCATTCGCTGGTAGTGATCTTCACTTCGTAGGTCACATCGTAGAAAACCGCGAAGCTTCTGCTGAGGAAGTTGACAAGGCAATCAAGATTCTCAACGGCGAATTCGGCGGCTGTGGTGGTTCTTGCGGAGGTAACTGCGGCGGCAACTGTGGTGGAAGCTGCGGTGACGGCGGTTGCGGCTCTTGCGGAGACGGAGGCTGTGGCGGCTGCAAATAACACTAAACACCAAGCACTAAACACTAAATAAGCCCCCGTTCCCGAAGTGTCAACTTCGGTCTATCCCCAATCTCCCAACACAATGAACACATTCGGACGCAAATTCACTCTCACAACCTTCGGCGAAAGTCACGGCGAAGCTGTTGGTGGCGTTGTTGACGGTATGCCAGCAGGCGTTGCCATCGACACAGCTTTCATACAACAGGAGCTTAACCGTCGTCGCCCGGGACAGAGCAAGATAACAACATCACGCAACGAACCAGACCAGGTGGAAATTCTCAGCGGTGTCTTTGAAGGCAAATCCACTGGTACTCCTATCGGTTTCGTAGTACGCAACACAAACCAACATTCGTCTGACTACGACAACATGCGTGAACTTTTCCGCCCTTCTCATGCCGACTACACTTACGCCGTGAAATACGGAGTAAGGGATCATCGTGGAGGTGGTCGCACTTCTGCCCGTGTCACAATCAGCCGTTGTGTCGGTGGCGCTTTGGCTAAGCTTGCCCTCAAGCATCTCGGCATAGACATCACTGCCTACACTTCGCAGGTAGGTGACATAAAGGTTGAGAAGAATTACACAGAACTTGACCTTGCCCTCACAGAGACAAACGCGGTTCGCTGTCCAGACCTCGACAAGGCTGCACAGATGGAGCAACTCATCACTGAGGTAAAGGCTGACGGCGACACTATCGGCGGTGTCATCACTTGTGTGATAAAGGGTTGTCCTGTTGGTCTTGGCGAACCAGAGTTCGATAAGCTCAACGCACAGCTCGGCGCAGCAATGCTCGGCATAAACGCAGTGAAAGGCGTGGAGTTTGGCGACGGTTTCGACTTTGCAAACAAGCGGGGTTCCCAAGTCAACGACATCTTCCTTGCACGCGAAGAAGCTTACGACGCAGAATCAGACTCTCTCTCTCCTACCCTGCCACTGCCAACAGCAACGAACCATTCCGGCGGTATTCAGGGCGGACTCTCAAATGGTCAGGACATCTATTTCCGAGTTGCATTCAAACCAGTAGCTACTCTCCTCAAGGAGCAGCAGACCGTAGATCGCAAGGGAGAAAGCACCACACTGAAGGCAAAAGGTCGTCATGACCCATGTGTTTTACCTCGTGCAGTACCTATCGTTGAGGCGATGGCAGCAATGACAATCCTTGATGCCTTTTTGCAAAATGAAGGTTGCAAAATATGAGGTTATCGGCGAAAAAAGTACAAGCGTGTTTTTTGTGTGCGATAACACAAAAAAAGTTAATCACTTGACATAAAATATTTGCAAAAAGTTTTGCAGAAAAGAGAAAACTTACTAACTTTGCAGTGTGAAAGACAAGGTTGTGAAACTAATCTTCTCACATTAGATAAAGTCTAGTTTAGTTTTTGTGTTGGTAGAGAGCGGCTGTAAAAGTCGCTCTCTTTACTTTTTATATACTAACTACAAGAATGCGTATTTCAGTACGAAGAGTATGGCAAGGATATATGAGCCGATATTCACCTCTTTCCATTTTCCTGCACACACATTAAGCAACACGTATGTTATCATTCCCATGAGTATGCCATCAGAGATACTGTAAGTGAGTGGCATCAAGGCTATGCAAACGAAGCAAGGAATTGCTGTCAGATAGTCAGTGAAGTCTATCTGTCGGATATCAGCCATCATCATTACGCCCACAAGTACAAGGGCTGGTGAGGTAGCCTCTGATGGGATGGAAAGGAATATAGGTGCGAGGAAGAGGGCAAGAGCGAAGCAAACGGCAGAGGTGAGGGATGTAAGTCCGCTGCGACCACCAACATTCACGCCCGAAGCACTCTCAACATAAGTGGTAACGGTAGAGGTGCCAAGGACAGCTCCAAGCGTTGTACCGATAGCATCTGCCATGAAAGCCTTCTTAAGACCTGGGATGTTTCCGTCCTTGTCTGCCATTCCTGCGCGTGTACTCACACCGATGAGCGTACCGATAGTGTCAAACATATCGATGAAGAGGAAGGTAAGTACGCATATAAGCATATCAACGGAAAGGATGCTTCCCCACTCAAATTGGCAGAACACAGGGGCTAAGCTTGGTGGTGTACTTACCACAGCAGTAAAGTTCGTAACACCAAGTGGTATGCCAACAATAGTCGTTGCCAGGATACCAATGAGCAATGCTCCCGTAACATTGCGAACGAGCAGTACGGCAGAGATTATTATGCCCATGCAAGCCAGCAGGACTGATGGCGATTGAAGATTACCGAGCGTTACGAAAGTGGCATCGCTTGCAGCCACAATGCCTGCATTCTTCAAGCCGATGAAGGCGATGAAGAGTCCGATACCCGGCGATATTGAACGGCGCAGGATGAGCGGCATGGAGTCAACAATCTTCTGTCGGAGTCCTGTTATCGTGAGCAGGATGAAGATGACTCCTTCAAGGAATACGGCTGTCAGTGCAAACTGCCAACTATACCCCATTGCAAGAACGATGGTAAAGGCGAAGAACGCGTTGAGTCCCATACCCGGAGCAAGCACAAACGGAAGTTTCGCATAAACAGCCATCACGAGAGTGCCTACGATAGCAGAGACAACTGTAGCAGTGAACACAGCACCCTTGTCCATACCTGTATTGCCAAGGATGTCAGGATTCACGGCAAGGATGTAAGCCATTGTAAGGAAGGTGGTTAAGCCTCCCATGAGTTCCTTTTTGATAGTCATGGTTTCCTTGTCGAAACCAAAGATTTTTTGTAGCATGATTTTTTATTTGTTTTAGGTAATTATGTTCCAGTTCTTACTTGAAAACCCTCTTCATTTCCTTGTCTGAGATGCACTTGTTGTATATGCGGAAGTCAGAAATCTTGGTCTGGCGAAGATAGTTGTCGCCGTTGAAAGGTGCGCGACCTATCCAATTGAACGCCGGAGCTGTAGTGAAGATGTTTGCAGGCTCAGGGAAACCAGACTAGGCTCTTCTGCGCAAAACCGTTGATGGCGAAGAGCGTGAAAAGTAAAGAAAGGAGAAGGTGTTTCATGCTAAGGGGGAAGGGTTAATAGTTTAAAGTTTAAGGTTTAAGGTTTAAAGGGCGTTGAAGGGTTTAAAGGTTTAAAGGGTGCTTAAAGGATAAAAAGGGTAAAGGCTCCGTTCGGTTGATAGCCTTTACCCCTTTAGCTTTTAGCCTTTAGCCTCGCGCAAAGCGCGAACCTACTTGATGCGGTAAACCTTGAAGCTCATAGCAGGAAGCTCGTCGTTGACAACAGGTGTCTTGCCGTTCATCTCAACATTGAGCGTTGACTTTCTTGGAGCGATCTTTCCAGGAGTCTTGATAGAGTTCTCGTCGTCCATGTTTCTGTGGTAGAGAGAAGTGACATCAGCAGTAGTAGCTGCCTTGAGTCCGTTGAGGTTTACTGTAACCTTCTGTGCTTCCTTTGAAACATTTGCAACCTTAACGATGATGCTACCGTCAGCCTTGTCGTAAACAGCACTTGCCTCAAGACCATCCTGACCTGGGAGGTTAGCTACAGGCTTGTTGCCCATAGTGAGCGTAAGCATGTTTGTACCCTTGTTCATAGCATAGAGCTGCTGAACATAGTAGCTACAAGTCTTGAAAGTAGAGAGGTTGTCGTACCAGATGAGGTCTGGACGCCACTGCCAACCGTCAACGTGAGCGAGGAGAGGAGCGTAAGCTGTCATGTGAACAACATCAGCGTTGCGCTCGAAGTCTGTCATGAAACCTGCCTCGAGGATAGCTGCCTCATAGTGGTTCCACTTCTTGCCCTTTCCGTGGCAAGCATATTCACCAGCGAAGATCTTTGGACCCTTGCGGTCATAGCTTTCGTAACGGAGAGTGTTAGTATTGTCAAGGAACCAAGACTCAGGACGATAGAAGTGCTCGTCAACGAGGTCAACCTTCATTTCCTTCATCTTTGGCTTGAGGATGTCGAACTTCCAGCCTTCTGAGTCAGGACCTGTTGTACCGACGATCTTCATTGTAGGATACTTTGCGCGGATAGCCTTCATGAACACTGCGAGACGCTCTGTGTAAGCGGCATTATCCTCGTAGTCCCACTGCTCGTTACCAACACCAATCATCTTGAGGTTGAATGGCTCTGGGTGACCCATCTCAGCACGAACCTTACCCCATGTAGTGTTTACATCGCCATTAGCGAACTCAATGAGGTCGAGAGCGTCCTGAACGTATGGCTCAAGGTCTGCGATGGCTACGTGAGCATCTGCTACATAACCCTTGGCAGCAGACTTGGCACCAGCGTCACCGTTCTGATACTGGCAAGCGAGACCGCAGCTGACAACAGGAAGTGGCTCTGCGCCGATATCCTCTGAAAGCTGGAAGAACTCGAAGAAGCCGAGACCGTAGCTCTGGTAGTAGTCTGGGAAGTAACGATGGTCGAAAGTATATTCCCAACGGTTCTGGTTGAGAGGACGGTTCTCTACAGGACCTACAGTGTTCTTCCACTGATAGCGAGTAGCGAGGTCAACGCCTTCCACGATACAACCGCCAGGGAAACGGAACACGCCTGGGTGACAGTCAGCCAATGCCTGAGCAACGTCGGCACGGCAACCGTTCTCGCGCTGCTTAAAAGTATTTACAGGGAAAAGACTGATGTGTTCAAGGGAAACACCGTTTGCAGAGTTAAGGTAGATACGGAGCTGAGCCTTCTCGAAAGTCTTTGGAGACTTGATTCTGACTTGATATTTCTTCCATTCGCCAGAATTGATTTCAAGCTTTGCCTCAGCAAATTCCTGACGTTCGCCCATAGAAGAAGGATCGATGAGCTGAATGCGGATTGCAGACTTGCCCTTGTCTGCCTTAGCCCAAACAGAGAACTTGTAAGTTTCTTCCTTGTGGATACCGATTCCGAAGTAGCCTTCGTTTACAAGACCTGTGCGGCGATCCTTGTGGTCAGGAGCATTGAGCTTGATGTAGTGAGGACAACGCTCAAAAGGTCCGTCCTTCTTTATCTGGAAATTACCGAACGCCTGCCAGCCCATAAGAGTCTGTGGGAATTCGAAAGAGCGGTTCTTTACGAGTTCACCATAGAGACCACCATCGGCAGCGTAGTTGATGTCCTCGAAGAACATTCCGTACATTGTGCTCTGGATAGGAGCACCAATCTTCTTTGCGTTCACATCAAGAGTGTGAGTCTGTGCAGGAAGCATGGTCGCTGCTGCAAGCGCAAGAGATGATAGAAAGAGTTTTTTCTTCATGTTTTTGATATGTTAGTTATGGTTGTATCAATAACGATATGAGATAACCTAATAATACTATATTGTCAAATATACAACAATTTCTAAGATGTAAGTTAAAAATTTCGCCACAAAAGTAAACATTTTTTTGAAAGTTAAGAAGGGAAACGATTTATTTCTCTACTTTTGCAAGGAAATTTTTAAGGTGACATAACTTTTTTTAACATTTAGCCCCCCTTGATAAGGGACGGCTATAATGCATGACTCGAAAACGACGCACCCATAACCAAAAGAACTAATACATTTATTATATAATTAAAATAACTAACTAAGCAAATGAGAAAATCATTCATCTCGATGGCCGTTCTCGGTATGCTTGCTGCTGCCCCTACAGTTGTAATGGCAAACGCAACAAACGAAGTTCAGGCCACTCAACAGTCGGAAGTGACCGTCACAGGTCAGGTTGTTGACCAGGACGGAGAACCAATGATTGGTGCAACTGTAGTTGTTGATGGCACATCCCAAGGAGCCATCACCGATTTTGACGGTAACTTCACCATCAAGGTTCCAGCTAATGCAAACCTCAAGATTTCGTCTATCGGCTACAAGACCAAGATTGTCAAGGCTAAGGCTGGCAGCATCGGAGTAGTTACTCTCGAGTCTGACAACACTGAGCTTGACCAGGTTGTTGTAGTAGGTTACGGTGTTCAGAAGAAGGCAGACCTTACTGGTTCTGTATCTATCGTGAACGCTGAAGAAATGAAGAAGGTGTCAAACTCTAACATCTCAACAATGCTTGAGGGTAAGGTTGCCGGTGTTCAGATCACTTCTGACGGTCAGCCTGGTGCAGACCCTTCTGTACGCATCCGTGGTATCGGTTCTTTCGGTAGCACAGCTCCTCTTTATGTAATCGACGGTGTGCCAATGGGTACAACAATCCGCGACTTCTCTCCAAACGATATCGAGACAATCCAGATCCTCAAGGATGCTGCCGCAGGTGCAATCTACGGTTCTCGTGCTGCAAACGGTGTCGTTATCATCACTACTAAGAGCGGTAAGAAGGAACAGCCTCTCCGCGTTGACTACTCTGGTTACTTCGGTGCCGACATCATCCCAAGCGATGTTTACGAAGTAATGGATGCTGCACAGTACAGCAACCACCTCGGTGTTTCTGCTGCAAACTCAGCAACATCTCTTCCTGGAGGTTACTCTTTCAATGCTGAGACTGGCAAGTATCAGTTCATGGACAACACAAATACAGACTGGTTCAAGGAAGTATTCAAGACAGGTGTTCGTCAGGACCACAACGTAAACCTCTCTGGTGGTGGTGCCAACAATACTTATAACATTGGCCTCGACTACTTCTCTCAGAAGGGTACCCTCGAAGGTGCTGGTCCTAACTACGACCGCTTCACTGCTACTGTGAACAACACAATGGAAACAAAGTTCGTGAAGTTCCGCACAAGCTTGAAGTACTCTCACTCTAACCAGGACAACATGGGTCTTTCAAATGCCTCTGAGTATGTTCAGGGTCTCTATGGTGACGTGACAAACGTGCTCCGTGGTACTCTCCTCATGCAGCCAACAATCAAGGCTTATGATCCTGACTCTTGGGTACTTGACGACAAGGTAGGTGCTGCCAACGGTTACAACTACGACGCATACGGCTACGGTGTTTACTATGACAACATCCATGGTGACATCTCTGCTTCAAACCCATTGCTCGTAAACAACCTCCTCAAGCGTAACACTCTCGTTGACCGTGTGCTCGCTACTGGTTCTGCTGACGTTGACATCTTCAACCTCCTCGGCATCAAGAGCAAGAACCACAGCATCCACTACAACCTCAACCTCTCTTACTCTAAGACTCACGCTCAGGACAACACATTCATCTCTGCATGGATTCAGTCTAACCGTGTTTACCTCGACAAGAGTAACGAGCGTTTGACAAAGGGTTCTCGTACTTACGCTGACTACCTCATCGAAAACACAATCAACTACAACGGCAAGATAGGTCTTCACAACATCGACTTCGTTGCAGGTATGACTTACGAAGAGGAAAACACAAATACTCTCACTGCATGGGGTATCGAGCTCAACGAGCCTTACTTCCTCCAGATCCAGAATGCAAAGAAGACAAGCGGCGAATCATTCGAGTTCAAGCACGCTCTCGCTTCTTACATCGCTCGTCTCAACTACAACTACGATGAGAAGTACCTCCTCTCTGTAATCCTCCGTCGTGATGGTTCTTCACGCCTTAACCCTAAGAGCAACTGGGAGACATTCCCATCAGTTTCTGTAGGTTGGCGTTTCGACCGTGAGAAGTTCTTCCCATTCGATCACAACGTAGTAAACCTCTTCAAGGTTCGTGGTAGCTACGGTGTACTCGGTAACGAAAATATCGGTGAGTATATCTACCAGGCTACAATGATGCGTAACAACATGACTTACTCATTCGGCAATGTTCCTGTAACAGGTTCTGCTGTTTCTACATACGTTAACGACAACCTCCGTTGGGAAAAGAAGAAGACTGCCAACGTAGGTATCGATGTTGCAATGTGGAACAACCGCTTGGAGTTCACTGCTGAATGGTACAAGAACATCTCTGAGGACCTCCTCTACGCTGTTCCAGTGCCTACAAATGCTGGTGTATCAAACACTTCTGTAACAATGAACGCTGCTACAATGGAGAACAGTGGTCTTGAGTTCTCTGCAACTTATCGTAACCACGACCACCCATTGAAGTACGATCTCTCAGCTAACCTCTCTACTCTCAACAACAAGGTTACTTCACTTGGTTTCGGCAACGAGAAGTCTATCAACGGTACTTCTATCACATACGTTGGTAAGGAGCTCGGTCAGTTCTACGGTTGGGTATATCAGGGCATCGCTCGTACACAGGAAGACCTTGACAACCACGTAAACGACAATGGTGATGTAATTTCTCAGCCAGGTGCACAGGTAGGTGACTGCCTCTACAAGGATATCAACAACGATGGTATCATCAATGGTGAGGACCAGGTTGTCATCGGCAACGCAATGCCACGCATGAACTTCGGTATCTCTGCTCGTCTTGAGTACAAGGGCTTCGACCTCACCATCTCTACATTCGGTGCTCTCAACTACCATGTAACTGACGATATCTACAACTCACTCAACTCTTGCTACGGTTGGGCTAACAAGTCAACTGAAATGCTCGAGGCAAACCGTTGGTCTGAGGATGGTACTACTTACCTCTCAAGCATTCCACGCACATACGTAGATCGTCCTGCTGGCGCAAGCGAGAACTGGAACGACCTCTTCTCTTCACGCAAGATCCAGAATGCTGCTTACTGGAAGATTGCCAACATCGAACTTGGCTACAACTTCAAGGACAAGTGGTTCAAGGGTGCTGTATCAGGTGCTCGTGTATATGTTTCTGCACAGAACCTCTACACATTCACTGGTTACCACGGATACAATGTTGACTACGCAGGTGGTACATTCACTCCTGGTTACAACTTCTGCTCATTCCCAACTCCACGCACATTCATGGCTGGTGTCCGCTTCTCATTCTAATATAATATATAAGAATATACATTATGAAATTACATAAAATAACTCTTGCCCTGTTGATGGGCATCAGCACTCTCACGTCTTGCGACGACAAGCTGGAACTGACTAACCCTAACCAGCAGACAACAGCTACCTTCGGCAACAATGCCAAGGAACTCGAGGAGTGCGTCATTGCTGCTTACAACCATACTCGTATGGAAGGTTCTTACGGACGTGTAGGCTATAATATCGATGTTTGCCGCGGTGATGAGGCTTGGAACTCTTCACAGGTATGGTATCTGCCATTCGACGACCTCAACGTTTCTGCTCTCGACGAAATCTGTATGTGGTCTTGGCGTGAGTGGTATTATACAATCAACGTATGTAACTATGTGACTTCAAAGGTTGAAGCTATGTCAACCCCTTCTGACGCCGTTAACCGTGCTTACGGTCAGGCTCTCTTCCTCCGTGGTCTTGCATATTACAACCTCGCTACTTACTATCAGAACCCAGCTCTCATTACTGACTATAGCCAGTACTCTTCTCTTGATGGTCTCTACGCTTCAAACAAGGTTGAGGGCAATGACGATCCTAACGCTCAGTTTGACCTCGTAATGGATCAGGTTGAGGCTGATCTCACTAAGGCTATGGATCTTCTCCCATCACGCGATGCTGGTGGCGAATGGGCTAAGGGACGCGCTACTTGCGGTGCTGCAGCTGGCTATTACGCTCGCGTTCTCATGCAGCGTCATAAGTACACAGAGGCTCTCGCTGTTCTCAAGGACATCATGAACAAGGATAACGGTGGCAACCAGAAGTACGGTGCTTACAAGCTCGTTGACAACTACGGTGACAACTTCCGTGAAGGTGCTGCTTTCGAGAACAATGAAGAAAGCCTCTTCGAGATCCAGTTCCTCGACAAGGACCAGCAGGGTACTGACGACGAATGGACTCCAGTGAACACTTCTGTAAACGCTACTCAGGGTTCTGCTATCGAGTCTAATTTCTGTCCTGGTGACCTCGGCGGTTGGGCTGACATCTCAGCTACTCCATGGCTCTATCAGCTCTTCAAGGCTGAGCGTACAAAGGACGGCAAGCTTGACCCACGTCTCTACTGGACTATCGGTACATACGAGGCAGATTGGGATGGCTTCGAGTTCGGTAATGTAGCTTATACTCAGCAAATGACTCCAGACAACAACATTGTCACAAACAACAACAATGGTGGTCTCCCTATCGCTAAGTGGACTCACTTCCGTACAGGTGAATATGAGAAGGTCGTAACAGGTCTTCGTGATGGTATCAACCTCCGCTTGATGCGTTACTCTGACGTTCTCCTCCGTGCTGCTGAGTGTATCAACGAAATCAGCGGTCCTACACAGGAAGCTATCGACCTCATCAATGTTGTACGTCGTCGTGCAAAGCTTGCTGACCTTACACTCGCTCAGTTCAAGGATGACGCTGACAAGCTTTTCGAGCAGATTGCCAATGTAGAGCGTCCAAAGGAGTTCGGTTGTGAATATGGTCGCGGTCTTGACCTCCTCCGTTGGGGATGGTTCCACGATGCAGGTCGTCTCCAGCAGATCAAGGAGCACAACACATTCCGCCGTACTACAGACAAGTCTCTTGCAAAGGATCCTGTAGATTACTCACAGGTTGGTGTTGACGAGCAGCTCAAGAGCTCTTACGACAACTGGCTCCCAGGTCATGAGT
This sequence comes from Bacteroidaceae bacterium, assembly GCA_024401305.1. Classification (GTDB taxonomy): domain Bacteria; phylum Bacteroidota; class Bacteroidia; order Bacteroidales; family Bacteroidaceae; genus Prevotella. The sequence goes on from JAKSLI010000021.1 coordinate 36,515, forward strand.
TCCTCCCAATCTATCAGTCAACTCTTAACGACAACTCAAACCTCGTTGGTAACTCTGCCAACAATGGTACAGACAACTCTTCTTACTTCTTCGGCAAGCAATGGAAGGTTCGTCCAGTAGTTAAATAATAATTCATAATTTATAATTGACAATTATATGAAATATCTAAATAAAATAGCAACTTTCCTTTGCTCTGCTGCCCTCGGTATGCTGGCTATGACAAGTTGTGAGGGAGGCGACCTCTACGGAGTGGATTCTCCTGACTGGATTCAAGATAAGGTTGACTCTATCTTAGCCAACAAGCCTTCTGGCGATGTTGACCTTCCTGAAGGTACAGAGGATGTTTACACTATCGGTAAGACAGACTTTACTTCTGGCTGGTGGGCAGACTTCTCTAAGTATTATGTTATTCCAGCCAATGCAAAATGGGACGCTGTGTTCACTTTGAACATCAACCCTGCTGCAACAAATACTTACAAGAACTTCGCTCTCATCCTTACAAACGATGTTGATCGTGGTGGTGATGGCTATATCGAGTATGGTGCAATCCGTTACGACCATCAGCCAAGCGGTAACTCTGAGTGGGGTGATCACATCAACCGCGACGCTGTTACTTCTACTCTCACTTTCGGTACTGACACAGACCCAGGCGTTGACAAGCTCGGTGGCCGCGTTATCCTTTCTATCGACCGCGCACATGGTGGCTTGAATGTTAGCATGAACAATGGTAGTGTAGTCAAGACTTACACTCACCCAGGTGCTCTTCCTAACCTCAACAACGATCCTGCAAACGAGAACATCCGTGCATTCCTCGTTGTGGAAGGTTCTTACATCAGCTTCATGCAGTCTAACCTCGAGCCTATTGGTGGCTTCACTTCTGCTGAAGACAAGCAGCCTCTCTCTATGCAGCTCAGCGGTGTGCCTGATGAGGTTCTCGTTGGTGAAACTACTATCGAAGACATCCAGAAGTCTCTCAGCGCTACAATCACTTTCGAACAGGGCGTTGTTAAGCAGGTTAACGGTACAGAACTCGTTGTTTCTGTTATTGAAGGCGGCGACCTTGAGACTGTTGGTGAGAAGACTCTCGCTATCATCTACAACAAGACATTCAAGGGCGTAAACTGCGATAAGCCTATCGCTGCTGTTGCTAAGGTCAAGGTTGTTAACGAGCTTTCTGCTTACACTGAGAAGTACGTTTGTCCTACTCCTGCAATCCTCGGTGCTGAGGACAACTCTACTGGTTGGTGGTCTGCTCACACTGATAACATCAAGGTTGAGCCACGCCAGACTGCAGTCGTTTCATTCACAAACTACACTCCAGCAACAAACAACTGGAACAACTTCGTGACTGTTCTCTGCAATGTTGACGGTACTAAGGAATACGCTGTAGTTCGTGCTGACAACTACGGTTGGGGCGACGGTTATGCTGCTTGCACACATTCACTCACTCCTGCACCAACAACTGATGAAGAATGGGCTGAATGGCTTAAAGCTATGGACGGTGCTCACGTTACAGAGTACATCACTAACAATGGTGACGGTACTGCTGATGTCAAGGCTATCATTACTGGCAACAATGGCGTTGAGTACGTTCTGTCATACACAGGCATCAACAAGGTTGACAAGGACGAAATGTACTTCAACTTCACTGTTGATAGCAACCACCTCGTATTCGACACAGTATTTGGTGAAGCTGACAACTCAACTCCTTGGTGGACAACATTCACTCCAAACATCCAGATTCCTGCTCACACTGTATTCACTACATCATTCATCAACTACACTTCTGGCGCTAACAACTGGAACAACTTCTGCGTTGTTCTCAACGCTGCTGACGTAGCTAAGGAATATGCTGTAGTACGTGCTGACAACTACGGTTGGGGTGATGGCTATGCTGCTTGTACTCCTTCTGTTGTTCCAGCTCCTGCAAACGATGAAGATTGGGCCGCATGGCGTGCTGCTATCAACGGCGCAAAGGTTGACCTTACTATCATCAACAATGGCAACGGTCTCGTTGACGTTACAGAGGTATTCCACGGTGTCAACGGTGTTGACTATACACAGACTTACACTGGTATCAACAACGTAAATGCTAACGACCTCTACTTCCGCCTCGTTATGGATGGCAGTCATGTAGAATTCAACCCTACAGTTTCATTGGCTAAGCGCAACGCTATCCTTCTTGGCAAGAAGCGTTAATCAATTCAACTTGAATTAACTAATATTAACTCCGCAAGATAACATTTCGTTGTCTTGCGGAGTTTTTTTGTTAAAACTGTTGTCCATGTCAAAAAAAAGTAATACCTTTGCCGCAAATAACTTTTTCCAGACTATTCCCCGCCGTTCTCGGCGGGGCTCATAAAGACTATTATGAAAAAACTAATCTACCTTGCCCTTGCTTTTGCGACATGCATGTCGTTCACTGCTTGTGGAGACGATGATCCTATTGATCCAACGCCACAGCCACAACCTCAGCCACAGCCAGATCCTCAGCCAGACCCAACGCCAGATCCAACGCCTGATCCTGACTACAAGGCACCTACATATCCTGACAACTACACAAGTATCAGCACTTGGTCAAACCGCTTCAAGTGGAACCTCGGCAATGTCCATGACCCAAGCGTCATGCTTGCTGACGATGGCTACTACTATATGTATCAGACAGATGCCGGCTATGGAAACCCTCATGATGCAGACGTTGTAAACAACAAGCACGGTCACTTCTACTGCCGTCGCTCAAAGAACCTCGTCGATTGGGAATTCCTTGGTCCTACCATGCGCGGTCTTCCTGCTTGGATTCAGGAGAAGCACAACGAGATTCGTGCTGCCATTGGACTCGGAAAATCTTCTCTCAACTATGCTAACGATGGTGCTACTGGCGGCTTCGGTTTCTGGGCACCTGTTGTTCGCAAGGTGGGCAATGTTTATCGTATGTACTATTCTATAAACATGCCTGCAGTTGATGACAATACGATGACTGCCAACGGTTTCAATCCTAATGTCATCGGCATGATGGAAACCACTACTCCAGACAAGGTTACATCATGGGTTGACAAGGGTTTCGTCATCTCTCAGTATTCTGACCAAGGCAAGAACTACAGCGGCAAGAGTGTTTGGGGTGGCTATTGGAAGTACAATGCCATCGACCCTACTTACATCGAGACAAAGGACGGCAAGCACTGGCTCATCTACGGCTCATGGCACAGTGGTTTCGCTGCCGTTGAGATTGACCCTGCTACAGGTAAGACAAAGACTACTCTCGGCGAACCATGGGGCGCCGCAAACGAAGCAGCTTACGGCAAGCGCGTATTCACACGCATTGGTAATGACCGTTGGCAAGGTAGCGAAGGACCTGAAGTTGTCTATCGCGACGGCTACTACTATATGTTCATCGCTTACGGACAGCTCGCTGTTGCATATAATACTCGCGTTGTCCGTTCAAAGAATCCTGATGGACCTTATACAGACATCCTCGGCAAGGACTTCACTAACGGTCAGACTGGTGGAAATGCTTATCCTATCCTCACCCATGCATACAAGTTCGGCAACGACCACGGATGGGTAGGTATCAGCCACTGCGCAGTTTGGGATGACCAGAAGGGCAACTATTTCTATGCTTCTCAGCAGCGTTATCCTGACAAATATCCTGGCATCGCAGCAAGTAATGCTATCATGCTCGGTGGTGTTCGTTCCATCGTATGGACAGAAGACGGTTGGCCACTCGTTCTCCCTGAACGTTATGGTGCTGTGCCTCAGACAGCCATAAAGGATGCTGACCTCGTTGGTAAGTGGCAGAACATAAGCCTCGGTGGTTGTACAGACATTTGGGATGCAAACTGCAAGATGGCAACATCTGTTGACTTCGAACTCGGTGCTGACCATAAGGTTACAGGCGATTCAAAGTGGAGCGCAGGTGCAACATGGAGCTTCGATGCAACAAAGAACATCCTCACCGTCAATGGCGTGAAGCTCTACCTCAAGCGCGAACTTGACTGGGAAGCTAACCCACGTGTTCCAACAATTGTCTATGCCGGCCTCAGCGCAGACAAGAAGACCACTCTCTGGGGCAAGAAGGTAAAGTAATCGTAATACAATAATTGTAGGGCGAGGATTTCCGAGCCGCCACGCTGCGATTCATGCGGTCAACGGTTCGGAAATCCTCGCCCTACATCTCTCATATATAACATATCATAACTAACAAAATGAAAAAACTCTTACTAACCCTTCTTGCGCTCTGCACTTTCGTGGCTGGCGCAAATGCACAGAAAGTCTTCAACAAACGCATCTCTGTGCACGATCCTTCCATTTTCTACAAGCCCACTTCCACCGAGAGCAATCCTACATATTACATCTATGGATCGCATCTTGCTACGGGCAAGACATCGGCTGCCGTAAGCTATATCCAATGGTCAAGCTTTGGCGGTGGCGAGACAAACAACTGTACTCTCTTCGCAAGCACTACCGGCTCAAGAGTCGGATATGTCAACGCCTACAACACACACGCCATCAAGCAAGTGAAGGACTGCAACGGAAACCTCGTTCAGTTCGGCAACTTCAACGGTCATAGCTGGCAGTTCAAAGGCGACAATGTGCAGGGCAACGAGTGGGCGCCGGACGTTATCTGGAACAAGAAGATGAACAAATGGTGCATGTACATGTCTCTCAATGGCGACCATTGGGCTTCAAGCATCTGCTGCTTCACTTCCGACAATCCTGAAGGTCCATGGATCTATCAGGGACCTGTAGTGTTCTCGGGTTTCCAAGGACATTATGCTCACAACGGCTTTGCTGCTGCAGAAGACTATAAGCACACAGACTACACCATCGCTACTGGCGAAACTAATCTCGCGCAGCGCTATAAGGTAGCCGACAAATGGGGAACATACTGGCCAAACTGCATCGACCCATGCGTGTTCTACGATGAGGAAGGCAAGCTTTGGATGTCATACGGTTCATGGTCTGGCGGTATCTTCATCCTTCGTTTGGATGAGTCAACAGGTCTTCGCGACTACACCATCAAGTACCCATACCAGATAGGTGGTGCCAATGCTACTCCTGGCTCTGCTTCTGCTGAATGTACCAGCGACCCTTATTTCGGAAAGAAGATTGCCGGCGGCTACTATGTTTCAGGCGAGGCTTCATACATACAGTACTTCAACGGCTACTACTACCTCTTCATGAGCTACGGCGAACTCTTTGCCAACGGTGGCTACCAGATTCGTGTCTTCCGTTCCAAGAATCCTGACGGTCCTTACGTCGACTGCTGTTCTACTGCGGGTATTAAGGCTATCTATTCCAATAGATATGTTCTCAACTACGGCAAGAATGCTGGTCGCGACGAAGGCGTGAAGCTCTTCGGAAACTACAAGTGGGACAAGATGTCAACAGCCGAGCTTGCACAAGGCCATAACTCAGCCATCGTTGACCATCGCGGACACTTGCTCCTCGTTTATCACACTCGCTTCAACAACGGCACCGAAGGTCATCAGGTGCGTGTTCATGAGATGTGGCAGAACCAGGACGGTTGGCTCGTAGCTTCTCCATACGAATATGGTGGCGAGACAGTCACACAGAGTGACATCGCATCAAAGGAACTCTATACAAAGGAGCAGATAGCAGGTACATACCGCTTCATGGCTCACCCTTACCGTCAGGACACAGAGGCAAAGGCATACGAGGTTCCGGTGGACATCAGCCTTAACCCGGACGGCTCTGTCACTGGTGCTTACACAGGTTCATGGTCTTCAGACAAGTCTTTCATCACCCTCTCTCTCAAGGGCGTGAAGACTGGCAACGAACTCGTGGAGTTCAAGGGCGTTCTCACAGAGCAGACCATCGACTACACTACTACCAAGGCGCTCTGCTTCACAGCCCTCAGTTCAAGCAGTGGCAAGGCAACATCTGCCGGTGCTGCTATCCAGACACGCGCTCTTTCCGTTTGGGGCACACGCTCTGGCAACGCGACAGGTGGTGGTTCTGGTGACGTAACTCCTTCCAATGCTGTTTACTACCCTACTTCCGCATACAAGCGCACTACCGACAGCTGGTGGTCAAACTTCTCTCACGAGGACTATACTCTCTCTCAGGGCAGCACAGCCGAATTCCACTTCTACAACTATTCAAACAAGCTTGAGAACTGGAACAACTGGGTGCTCTTCGGCACAAGCGGTCCTCGCAACTCTGCCGGCTACACCGAGTATTTCGGCGTTCGTGCAGACAACTGGGACATCATCACTGGTTCAAACAGCGGATGTGTTAGCAACTACAACTGGGACACTTTCAAGAACGACATGGACGGCTCTCTCGTTGACATGAAGTGCAGCTACGGTGCTGGCGGCATGTTCACGATGGAGAGCAAGATCACTTGCACTTCCGGCAAGGTTCTCGAATACTCATACTCAACGATAATCCCTAGCAATCCTAAGGAGATTACACTCTTCTTCGTCAGCGAAGGTTCATACATCGATGGCGATAAGGCTAAGCCTGCGGGTATAAACCTCACGACCACACAACCTCACGATATCGGAACATCAACTTTCAACCTCGCAGGTCAGAAGGTTGACGAGAACTATCGCGGCGTAGTCATCAAGAACGGCCGCAAGTTCATCAGAAAATAGAGTAATGACTATTGACTAATAACCAATGATAAACCCTCAGCGCAATCTTCACGCTGAGGGTTTTTACTATTTTTCTAGTTCCGCAAGGCCTTTAGCCTTTAGTTTTTAGCCTTTAGCCTTTAGTTTTTAGCCTTTAGCCTCAACTTAAGCACTTGCGAAAGTTGAATATTATATCACTTCACCACTGTCGCCTTTATAAGCGTTATGTCTTCTTCCGGCCTTGCATTCTTGTCGGTTGCTACACCTTGTATTGCTTCCACAACATCAAGACCTTCTACAATCTCACCAAATACGGTGTAAGTGCCATCGAGCCAAGGAGTGCCAGGATTTCGCTGGTAGTATTCCTTTATTCTCTCCCACTCCTCTTCAGGCATCTTTGAGAACACTTGCTGATTCTTGTAGTATGCATCGAGCATTACACCCTCATCACATCTGCGTCCCCAAACGAAGTAGAACTGGCAGTTGCTCGACTTGAACTCAGGATTGTCCTCATCGCCTTCTCTTGCCGCAGCCAGTGCACCACGCTTATGTCGGAATTTCGGATAGATAATCTCTGCAGGAATCTGCTCCATCGTATCGTCTTCACCTTCACCTAGCAGCACCTTCGGCTGAGCGTTCTTGCTCTTCGGGTCACCGCCCTGAATCATGAAGTTCTTGATGACACGATGGAAAAGAGTGCCATCGTAGAAACCTTCGTTCACATGCTTCAGCATAGCGTCGCGATGTTGTGGCGTCTCGTTAAACAACACGAAGCGAATGTTGCCCTTGCTCGTTTCAAACAACACCTCATGCTGCACGGCATCAGCCGTATCCTGGGCAGACGCGCTAATCATCGCACAAGCTGCCAATATCGATAAAATCAGTTTTTTCATACCCATTAAACTTTAAACTCTAAACATTAAACTCTGAACTTCTTCCTACATAAACTCATCGCCAAATTCAAGTCGCACTTCGTTTCGATATTTCTTTATCATAGAAGAAGACTCCTCCTTCTTGCAGATCATAAGCACATTGCCCTTCTCTGCCACGATATAACCATCAAGGTTGCATATCACAGCCACATGGTCTTCAGGAAGTTTCACGATGTTGTTTCGGCTGTTTTCATAGTGGGCACGAGTGGAAATCGTCACATTATCGCCTTCACTGCTGCCACTCATGAATTCGTATATTGAGTGCCATGTACCGAGGTCAGCCCAGCCGAAATCAGCTTCCATCACATATTTGCTGTCCGTCTTGTCCAATATTCCTGACTCGATAGACAGGTTTGGAAGAACGGCAAACTTCTGGTCGATGAACTCCTGTTCCTTCGACCTATCGAGATACTCATTGTTGCCTTCTATTGAGCGGAAAGTCACTGGAAAGACATTCGCCAGAGCATTGCGGAAGAAGCGTGCATTGCCACAGAACATGCCGGTATTCCAAAGGAACTCGCCACTCTCCATAAACATCTTCGCAAATTCACGCTCAGGCTTCTCTGTGAACGATTTCACCTTATAGCAACGAGTAGAACCAGAGTCCACAGGATCGCCCATCTGCACATAGCCATAGCCAGGCTCCGGACGATTAGGCGCAACGCCCACCGCGAGCAGCACGTCAGTGTTCTTTGCTATCTCGAAAGCCTGCATTAGAGATGAAGTGAAACGGTTCACATCCATCACGGCATGGTCAGAAGGAAGCACCAAAAGGCATGCGTCCGGATTGTCACGATATACTCGGTAAGTAGCCCATGCCAAGCTCGGTGCCGTGTTTCTGAATATCGGTTCAATCAGGATATTCTCCTTGACAGCATCAGGAAGTTGCTGTTTGGTAATATCGCCGTATTGTACGTTCGTAGAAATGAAGATATTCTCTTTCGGAACAAGCGTCAACGCCCTGTCCCAAGTCTGCTGAAGTTGTGTTCTGCCGGTTGAGAAGAAGTCGAGAAACTGCTTTGGCATAGATTCTCTACTCACAGGCCACAAGCGTCGCCCCTTGCCACCAGCCAGGATAAGTACAAAATTTTTGTTATTGAGTGTCATGATATTATATTTACTGCGTTAATTATATTAGGTCTGTCATTTTTTTCACACTGCAAATTTAAGCAATTTACATCAATTAATCATCATCCGTTCGATTTTTTTTATCTTTTTTTGCAGAAATAACCATTTTTTATGAATTAATTGCATAACTTTGCACCGCTTTTTCAGCAAAAAGCATCTACCAAGCTATGCCCAGATGGCGGAATCGGTAGACGCGCTGGTCTCAAACACCAGTGGAGCAATCCGTGCCGGTTCGATCCCGGCTCTGGGTACTAAAACACTAGGTTCCAAAACCGCCAAAGTCCTGTAAGTTATAAACTTATGGGACTTTTTGTTTTTCTGATTGGAATTTTACCGGCAAATTACCGGCAATTTTGTTTGGAAACTATATACGATTAGGCACAATGCCAGATGATGATAAAACAAAAACAATAAAAACATTTCGACTGAAAACCATATCTGATCAATAAATTTAACTTATTGTATAGGATGTCCAGTTATCAGTAAAGATTTTCTGTAAGATTTTCAATAAGATTTTGAGCGCAGCGACCTAAATATCAATACCTTTCATTATTTTCAGAAAGATTTTTTGTTATGATTTTAAAATCTTTACTTAAAATCTTACAGAAAATATCTCAACGATAGTATTTAGATGGTCGAAGCATAGCTTCTCAAAATCTTAACCAAAAATCCTACTAAAAATCCTAACTAAACCAGAACCATAAACTGGACACCCTACTTATTTGACTTATCGTGTGCATCAGTTGTATAAGTATAATTTATTGACAAATATGCGTTTATTGACTTTCAATAAATTTAACTTATTGTACTTATTTCAAACATCTGAATTAGTGAAATTCGTGCAATTCGTGTTCGAAAATAAGAAATTATTGTGTTCATATTATCTGCGCGATCTGCATAATCTGCGTGAATTTGGTTGAACCGAAGGAAGGCGGCGCGAAGCGGAAAGCCAATCTGCGGTTTAATAAGTTTTGTGCCAAATCGTATATTGTTTCCAAATAACAACTCTTTTGGAAGATCTTAACACCTTCCTTTTTGCAAACTCCGCTTGACATTTCAGCCATACAATTAAGAGAAATCAATTCATAAAGCTAGTTTTCGGATGATATGGAACTTCTATTTCCAATAAAAGCACTAAATTAGTCGCGCTTATATGTGCATACGGGCAAATAAAGCCTATGATGTACACTGATAGAAACAGAAATGCCTAATACTAAATATGGAAAGTTCTCATAGCCAAATAGTTTCCCTAATCTGGAACATAGCAGATGACGTACTCCGTGATGTGTTCCTTCGCGGACAATACCGTGATGTCATCCTTCCAATGGTAGTACTACGCCGACTTGACGCTCTCCTCGAACCTACCAAGGAAGAGGTGGAGGAAGAAATCAAGGAGAATGGTGGTCTTGATGGTCTTGACGAAGGTATTCTGACAGATATAACAGGACTTACATACTTCAATACAAGCAAGTGGACATTGAATCGCCTCAAATCACAGGCCACGGACAACAATGATCTTCTCTATAATAATTTCGTTGAATATCTGAACGGTTATAGTGAGAATGTTCGTGATGTCCTGAAGAACTTCGAGTATTACAATAAGGCTCGTAAGTTGGCTGACAACGACCGTTTGCTTTCAATCATCGAGCGTATTACAGATCCTCGTATCAATCTCACCGACAAAGACGCAACCGATCCTGACGGTCTTCTCCTCCCAGCCCTCACCAATGTTGGTATGGGAACAATCTTCGAGGAATTGCTCCGTAGGTTCAACGAAGAGAATAACGAGGAGGCTGGTGAACACTTTACGCCTCGTGATGCAATCTCACTACTTGCACACCTTATCTTTGAGCCAGTAAAGGACAATCTGCCAAAGATTATCTCCCTTTATGACCCTGCATGTGGTTCTGGCGGTATGCTGACGGAAGGTCGTGAATATCTCCTTGGCATTGGCGTAAAGAATAGTGCCATTCAGTTGTCTGGAACAGAAATAAACCCTGAGACATACGCTATCTGTAAGTCAGACCTTATCATCAAAGGTGTAGATCCAAGCGGTATGCACTTAGGCAATACCATTACAGACAACAACTTTGCAGACAAGTCTTTCGGCTATATGCTCACCAATCCTCCTTACGGAAAATCATGGAAGACCGACAAGGAGAAGATATACCATGACAAGGCTCTCCTTGACAGCCGCTTCGAGCTTTCCCTCACCAACTTTGCAGGAGAAGAGGAGGTCTTGGACAGCACACCTCGTACATCAGACGGACAGCTTCTGTTTATCCTGGAGGAGGTAGATAAGATGAAGCCCCTGGAATATCAGCCACAAGGTTCACGAGTAGCTTCCATTCATAACGGTTCATCATTGTTCACCGGTGACGCTGGTAGCGGCGAGAGCAATATTCGCCGTTATCTTATCGAGAACGACCTTGTAGATGCCATCATCCAGCTGCCAAACAATATATTCTACAACACAGGTATCTCAACCTACGTCTGGATTCTCACAAACAAGAAAGCGGACAATCGCAAGGGCAAGGTTCAGCTCATAGACGCATCACAGGCATTCGAGAAGCTGAGAAAGAATCAAGGTTCCCGAAACTGCACCATCACAGAGCTGTATCGTGATGAAATATTGAAGGTATATATGGACTTCATCGAACAGGAGGCTGACGACGAGCATAAGGTAACATCCAAGATATTCGACGGTGATGACTTCCGCTATTACAACGTCACTATCGAGCGTCCTCTTCGTCTTCGCAGTCAGTTCAACTCGCTCCTTATCGACGAAATGCTCTATGACAGCAGCGACCTCGAAATGAGCAAATGGCTGTACCAGAACTATGGAGAACGAGTTTTCGATGGACTTGACAGCGAGGTTCCTGCCATAAAGGAGTATCTGAACGAGAACGAAATAAAGATGACAGACAAGAAGTTGGCAAAACTTATCTCTGCAAAGGCATGGGAAGATCGTCGTTCTCTCCAAAATGCAGCCAAGGCTCTGATGAAGGCTATAGGCACAGAGGTGTTCATGGACTTTAACGTGTTCAGCGAGAAGGTCACATCTACAGCAAAAGCTCTTAAACTCAGCGTAAAGGGTGCTGCCCTGAATAACATTGCTCGCGCCATGTCCGTTACAGACCCTGATGCTGCACCAGTCATCAAGAAGGAGCACAAGGCTAACAGCAAGGATATAGAGAAGCTGGAAGAAACCTTTGG
>JAKSLI010000022.1 GCA_024401305.1 Bacteroidaceae bacterium
AAGTTGCTGGATTAATCAAATTACAGATTAAAGGTGGCGCTGCGAATCCTTCACCACCAGTAGGACCTGCTCTTGGTTCTAAGGGTATCAACATCATGGGATTCTGCAAAGAGTTCAACGCCAGAACCCAGGATAAGGCAGGTAAGGTACTTCCTGTTGTTATCACTTACTACTCTGACAAGTCATTTAGCTTCGAAATCAAGACATCTCCAGCTGCTGTACAGCTCTTGGAGGCTGCCAAGATCAAGAGCGGTTCTGCTGAACCAAACCGTAAGAAGGTTGCATCTGTAACTTGGGAACAGGTTAAGGCTATCGCAGAAGACAAGCTCAAGGACCTCAACTGCTTCACTGTTGAGTCTGCTATGAAGCTTATTGCCGGTACAGCTAGAAGTATGGGTATCACAGTTACTGGAGAATTTCCAGGCTAATTAATTAACTTGCGGGAGGTGTTATCCGTTTGAACCGCATTAAATTTAAACAAATGAGTAAACTGACAAAAAATCAAAAGGCTGTAGCTGGATTGGTTGAGACAGGTAAGGCTTACACACTTGCTGAGGCATCAGAACTCGTAAAGAAGATCACAACTACTAAGTTTGAGGCTTCTGTCGATATCGATGTTCGTCTTGGTGTTGACCCTCGTAAGGCAAACCAGATGGTACGTGGTGTTGTAACTCTTCCAAACGGAACTGGTAAGACTGTTCGCGTGCTCTGTCTCTGTACACCAGATCAGGAAGCTGCTGCTAAGGAAGCTGGTGCTGACTACGTTGGTCTTGACGAGTATGTTGACAAGATCAAGGGTGGATGGACTGACATCGACGTTATCATCACAATGCCTTCTTGTATGGGTAAGATTGGTCCTCTTGGCCGTGTACTCGGTCCTCGTGGTCTTATGCCTAACCCAAAGAGTGGTACAGTGACAATGGACGTTGCCAAGGCAGTTAAGGAAGTAAAGGCTGGTAAGATTGACTTCAAGGTGGACAAGACAGGTATTGTACACGCTTCAATCGGTAAGGTTACTTTCTCTCCAGAGCAGATCTATGGTAATGCAAAGGAATTCATCCAGACTATTATCAAGCTCAAGCCTGCTGCTGCTAAGGGTACATACATCAAGAGTATCTTTATTTCGAGCACTATGAGTAAGGGTGTCAAAGTTGACCCTAAATCAGTTGAATAACTCCGATAACTAAGGTTACAATGAAAAAAGAAGTTAAAGATACTATCATCGCTGAACTTGGTGAGAAGATTAAGGAGTACGGTCACTTCTATCTTGTTGATGTAACAGGATTGAATGCTGAGAAGACTTCTGCTCTCCGTCGCAAGTGTTTCCAGAGCGAGGTGAAGATGGTTGTTGTAAAGAACACCCTTCTCCAGAAGGCTCTCGAGGCTTCTGAAGTTGACTTTGAACCTCTCTATGGCGCTCTTAAGGGTAACACAGCTATGTTGTTCTGCAACACTGCTAATGTTCCTGCAAAGCTCCTTAAGGATTACAAGAAGGAAGGCATCCCATCACTCAAGGCTGCATACGCTGAGGAAGGCATCTACGTAGGTGCAGATCAGCTCGATATACTTGCAGCAATCAAGAGCAAGAACGAAGTTATCGCGGATATCGTTGCACTGCTTCAGTCTCCAGCGAAGAACGTTATTTCTGCTCTTCAGTCTGGCGCACAGACAATTCACGGTGTGCTTAAGACTCTCGGTGAGCGTCCTGAATAATCAACGCTCGGCGTAAAATTTTCAAGGCTAGGTTTTCTGGCCAATCAACAATTATTATTAAAAAACAATTAAAACATTAAATATCATGGCAGATATCAAAGCTATTGCTGAAGAATTGGTAAATTTGACAGTAAAGGAAGTAAATGAACTCGCAACAGTTCTTAAGGAAGAGTACGGAATCGAACCAGCTGCTGCTGCAGTTGCAGTTGCTGCTCCTGCTGCAGGTGGTGCTGCAGAGGCAGCAGAGGAGAAGGATTCTTTCGATGTAGTTCTCGCTGAAATCGGTGGCGCTAAGCTCGCTGTTGTAAAGGCAGTTAAGGAAGCTTGTGGTCTTGGTCTTAAGGAGGCTAAGGATCTCGTTGACGGTGCTCCTTCAACTCTTAAGGAAGGTCTTTCTAAGGCTGAAGCTGAGAACCTCAAGAAGGCTATCGAAGAGGCTGGCGCTAAGATCGAGCTCAAGTAATCTTTCTTACGATTATATAAAGTATGCTAATTATCGGCGAAATGCTGCATAATTAGCATACTTTTTCACAAAAATCCATATAGAGTTAGGATTCATCCAGTAGATGAGTCCTGACTCTTTTATGTCTTAATCCCATATAGAATGGCTTCAAAAATCATTGACAACAGAGTAAACTTTGCGTCGATTCACAATCCGATGCCACTGCCGGACTTTCTTGACGTGCAGCTCAAGTCGTTCAAAGACTTCCTGCAGTTAGATACTCCACCAGAGGACAGAAAGAACGACGGTCTGTATAAGGTGTTCGCAGAGAACTTCCCTATCACGGATACACGTAACAACTTTGTGCTTGAATTCCTTGATTACTATATCGATCCACCTCGCTATTCAATAGCAGAGTGTTTGGAGCGTGGTCTTACTTACAGCGTGCCTTTGAAGGCAAAGATGAAGCTGTATTGTACAGACCCAGACCATGAAGACTTCGGTACAGTAATCCAGGACGTGTTCCTAGGTACAATCCCTTATATGACTGACAATGGCACCTTTATCATTAATGGTGCTGAGCGTGTAGTTGTATCACAGCTCCACCGTTCTCCAGGTGTGTTCTTCGGTCAGGGTGTTCATTCAAACGGTACTGTTCTTTACTCTGCTCGTATCATTCCTTTCAAGGGCTCATGGATTGAGTTTGCAACAGATATTCAGGGTGTAATGTATGCTTACATCGACCGTAAGAAGAAGTTGCCTGTTACTACTCTTCTCCGTGCCATCGGTTATGAAACTGATAAGGACATCATCCAGATTTTTGATGCTGCAGAAGAAGTTAAGGTTACAAAGAAGGCCCTCAAGGAATGCCTCGGCAAGAGACTCGCTGCGCGTGTCTTGAAGACATGGACAGAAGACTTCGTTGATGAAGGTACTGGTGAAGTAGTTTCTATTGAGCGTAACAAGATGATTCTTGAGCGTATGACAGAGATTACTGAGGAGAATATCGAGGACATCCTTGATAGTGGCGTTTCTACAATCTTCCTTCACAAGGATGAGGAAACAGCTGAGAAGTATAGCCTTATCTTCAACACACTCGGTAAGGACCCTTGCGATTCAGAGCGCGAAGCTGTGCTCTATATCTACCGCCAGTTGCGTAATGCTGACCCTACAGATGATGCAAGTGCTCGTGAAACAATCATGAACCTCTTCTTCTCTGACAAGCGTTATGACCTTGGTGAGGTAGGTCGCTACCGTATCAACAAGAAGCTTGGCTTGGATGAGAGCATGGATACTCGTATCCTTACAAAAGAGGATATCATTGAAATCATCAAGTATCTCATTCTTCTTGTTAACTCTAAGCAGAAGGTTGATGATATCGACCACTTGTCAAACCGTCGTGTGCGTACAGTAGGTGAGCAATTGAGCAACCAGTTCGCTGTAGGTCTTGCTCGTATGAGCCGTACAATCCGTGAGCGCATGAACGTTCGTGACAACGAAGTGTTTACTCCAACAGATTTGATCAACGCAAAGACTATCTCAAGCGTTATCAACTCATTCTTCGGAACAAACCCTCTGTCACAGTTCATGGACCAGACAAACCCACTTGCTGAGGTTACTCACAAGCGTCGTCTTTCTGCCCTTGGTCCTGGCGGTCTCTCTCGTGAGCGTGCAGGCTTCGAGGTTCGTGACGTACACTACACTCACTACGGTCGTCTTTGTCCTATCGAGTCTCCTGAAGGTCCAAACATCGGTCTTATTTCTTCACTTTGTGTGTATGCTAAGATCAACGACCTCGGATTCATTGAAACTCCATATCGTAAGGTTAACGATAGCGTAGTTGACCTTAACAATGATAATATTGTTTACCTCTCAGCAGAAGAAGAGGAAAAGCTCGTTATCGGTCAGGGTAATGCACCACTTCGCGAAGATGGTACATTCATCCGTGATAACGTCAAGTGCCGTCAGGATGCTGACTTCCCTGTAGTTCCACCATCAGAAGTGAACCTCATGGATGTCTCACCACAGCAGATTGCCTCTATAGCTGCAGGTCTTATCCCATTCCTCGAGCACGACGATGCTCACCGTGCATTGATGGGATCTAACATGATGCGTCAGGCTGTGCCACTTCTTCACAATGAAGCACCTATCGTAGGTACCGGTCTTGAGAAGAAGGTCTGCGAGGACTCTCGTACAATGGTTACTGCTGAAGGCGAAGGTGTTATTGAATATGTAGATGCTACTACTATTCGTATCGCATACGACCGCACAGAAGATGAAGACTTCGTTAGCTTCGATTCTAATGTTAAGGAATATCCTATCTCTAAGTTCCGCCGCACTAACCAGAACATGGTTATCGACCTCCGCCCAATCTGTGAGAAGGGTCAGCGTGTAAAGAAGGGTGATATCCTTACAGAAGGTTATGCAACAGAAAACGGCGAACTCGCACTTGGTCGCAACCTCCTCGTGGCTTACATGCCTTGGAAGGGTTACAACTATGAGGACGCTATCGTGCTCAACGAGCGCATCGTTCGCGAAGATGTTCTTACTTCTGTCCATGTTGACGAGTACTCACTCGAAGTTCGTGAGACTAAGCGTGGTGAAGAAGAGTTCACTTCAGATATTCCAAATGTAAGCGAGGAAGCTACAAAGGATCTTGACGATAACGGTATCATCCGTATCGGTGCTCGCATCGAGCCAGGCGATATCATGATTGGTAAGATTTCTCCTAAGGGCGAAAGCGATCCTTCACCAGAAGAGAAGCTCCTCCGTGCCATCTTCGGCGACAAGGCTGGTGATGTCAAGGATTCTTCTCTCAAGGCAAATCCTTCACTTAGCGGTGTGATCATCGACAAGAAGCTTTTCAAGCGTGTTGTTAAGACTCGTGGTTCTCGTGCTCACGACAAGGCTGTTCTTGCAAGCATCGAAGAGGAATTCAACATGAAGGTTGAAGACCTTAAGATGATTCTCATCGATAAGCTCCTTGTTCTTACAGAAGACAAGCTTTCTGAAGGTGTCAAGGATTATACAGGTGCTATCATCATCCCTAAGGGTGCTAAGTTCACTGCTGCTATCCTCGGTACACTCGAGTATGACGGCATTGAGTCTAACCAGTGGACAGATGACGAACACACTAACGGACTTATCCGTCAGCTCATCATCAACTACTTGAAGAAGTACAAGCTTCTTGATGCAGAGAGCAAGCGCCGTAAGTTCGCAGTTACTATCGGTGATGAACTTCCATCAGGCGTTCTTCAGATGGCAAAGGTATATGTTGCCAAGAAGCGTAAGATTGGTGTTGGTGATAAGCTCGCCGGTCGTCACGGTAACAAGGGTATCGTATCAAAGGTTGTTCGCCAGGAGGATATGCCATTCCTCGAAGACGGTCGTCCTGTTGACTTGGTATTGAACCCACTTGGTGTGCCTTCTCGTATGAACCTTGGTCAGATTTTCGAAGCTATCCTCGGTGCTGCAGGTAAGAAGCTCGGTTGCAAGTTTGCTACACCTATCTTTGATGGTGCCAAGCTTGAAGACCTTGAAGAATGGACTGAGAAGGCTGGACTTCCAAAGAACTGCTCTACTTACCTTTACGATGGTGAGACAGGTGAGAAGTTCGACCAGCCAGCTACAATTGGTATCACATACTTCTTGAAGCTCGGTCACATGGTAGAAGACAAGATGCACGCTCGTTCTATCGGTCCATACTCTCTCATCACTCAGCAGCCACTCGGTGGTAAGGCTCAGTTCGGTGGTCAGCGTTTCGGAGAGATGGAAGTTTGGGCTATCGAGGCATTCGGTGCCAGCCATGTTCTTCAGGAAATCCTCACCGTTAAGTCTGATGATGTCGTAGGACGTTCTAAGACATACGAGGCAATCGTTAAGGGTGATCCAATGCCAACACCAGGCATTCCTGAATCTCTCAACGTGCTTCTTAATGAACTTGGAGGTCTCGGTCTTAGTGTTCGTCTCGATTAGGAAAACAAGTATAAAGTATTACTTATTACTTATACTTAAAAAAATCAAACAAAATGGCATTCAAAAAAGAATCAAAGATAAAGAACAATTTCTCGAAGATTACAATCAGCTTGTCTTCTCCAGAGGAAATTCTTGAGCATTCGTGCGGTGAGGTTACA
Source organism: Bacteroidaceae bacterium (assembly GCA_024401305.1). GTDB lineage: Bacteria > Bacteroidota > Bacteroidia > Bacteroidales > Bacteroidaceae > Prevotella. The sequence goes on from JAKSLI010000022.1 coordinate 6,289, forward strand.
AAGCCAGAAACCATCAATTACCGTACATATAAGCCAGAGCGTGACGGACTTTTCTGCGAGCGCATCTTCGGTCCTACAAAGGATTTCGAGTGTGCCTGCGGTAAGTTCAAGCGTATCCGCTACCGTGGCACTATCTGCGACCGTTGTGGTGTAGAGGTGACAGAGAAGAAGGTACGTCGTGAGCGTTCTGGTCACATTGAACTCGTTGTGCCAGTAGCTCATATCTGGTACTTCCGTTCACTCCCTAACAAGATTGGTTATCTCCTTGGTATTCCTACAAAGAAACTCGACAGCATCATCTATTATGAGAAGTATGTCGTTATTCAGCCAGGATGGTTTGCTAACAAGAAGAATGCTGAGAAGGAACTTCTTCTCGGCGCTCAGAGAGGCGACATCTTGACAGAGGAAGAATATCAGGAGATTATGGACAAGCTCCCAGAGGACAATGAATATCTCGAGGATAGCGATCCTAAGAAGTTCATTGCTAAGATGGGTGCTGAGGCTATCTACGATCTCCTCAAGGACCTCGACCTTGACTCTCTTTCTTACGAACTCCGTGACCGTGCTACAACAGACGGTTCTCAGCAACGTAAGACAGAAGCCCTCAAGCGTCTTCAGGTAGTGGAGGCTTTCCGCCAGTCTATGGCAAAGAATCTCAATGGCGAGCCACGTCAGGAAGGCGAAGAGCCAATGAACCGTCCTGAATGGATGATCATGAAGATTCTCCCTGTCACTCCTCCAGAACTCCGTCCACTCGTACCACTTGATGGTGGTCGCTTCGCAACTTCTGACCTCAACGACCTCTATCGTCGTGTTATCATCCGTAACAACCGTCTTAAGCGTCTCGTTGAAATCAAGGCTCCAGAGGTTATTCTCCGCAACGAAAAGCGTATGCTTCAGGAAGCTGTCGATTCATTGTTCGACAACTCTCGCAAGTCATCTGCCGTTAAGAGCGAAAGCAACCGTCCACTCAAGTCACTCTCTGACTCTCTCAAGGGTAAGCAGGGACGTTTCCGTCAGAACCTCCTCGGTAAGCGTGTTGACTACTCAGCTCGTTCCGTAATCGTTGTTGGTCCTGAGCTCAAGATGGGTGAGTGTGGTCTTCCAAAGCTTATGGCAGCAGAACTTTACAAGCCATTCATCATCCGCAAGCTCATCGAGCGTGGTATCGTGAAGACTGTAAAGAGTGCTAAGCGTATCGTTGATCGTCGCGAACCAATCATCTGGGACATCCTTGAGAATGTTATGAAGGGTCACCCAGTTCTCTTGAACCGTGCGCCAACACTTCACCGTCTCGGTATCCAGGCATTCCAGCCAAAGCTCATCGAGGGTAAGGCAATCCAGCTCCACCCACTCGCATGTACAGCGTTCAACGCCGACTTCGATGGTGACCAGATGGCCGTTCACCTCCCACTTTCTAATGAAGCAATTCTTGAAGCACAGATTTTGATGCTTCAGAGCCACAATATCCTCAACCCTGCTAACGGTGCGCCTATCACTGTGCCTTCACAGGACATGGTGCTCGGTCTTTACTACATCACAAAGCTTCGTCCAGGAGCTAAGGGTTCAGGTTTGAAGTTCTACGGTCCAGAAGAGGCTATCATTGCCCACAACGAAGGCCGTTGCGAACTCCACGCACCTGTAAATGTTGTAGTAGAAGACCTCAACGAGCGCGGCGAATATGTTAAGAAGATGGTTGAGACTTCTGTAGGTCGTGTTATCGTTAACGAACTCGTACCTCGTGAGATGGGCTTCGTAAACACAATCATCTCTAAGAAGTCACTCCGTGATATCATCACTGATGTTATCAAGAAGGTCGGTTTCGCCAAGGCTTGCGAATTCCTCGATGGAATCAAGGACCTCGGTTACCGCATGGCTTACGAGGCTGGTCTTTCATTCAACCTCGACGATATCATCATCCCTGAGTCTCGTGCAGCTATTATCAAGAAGGGTGAGGAAGATGTTCAGCAGATTACTGACAACTACAACATGGGCTTCATCTCAGATAACGAGCGTTACAATCAGGTAATTGATACTTGGACTCATGTCAACAATAACATCGGTGATGTCCTCATGAAGGAAATGACCGAGGCTGACCAGGGCTTCAACGCCGTTTACATGATGCTCGACTCTGGTGCCCGTGGTTCTAAGGACCAGATTAAGCAGCTCGCTGGTATGCGTGGTTTGATGGCTAAGCCTCAGAAGGCAGGTGCTGAAGGTCACGATACTATTGAAAACCCAATCCTTTCCAACTTCAAGATTGGTATGTCAGTGCTCGAGTACTTCATCTCTACTCACGGTGCTCGAAAGGGTCTTGCCGATACTGCTATGAAGACAGCCGACGCTGGTTACCTTACTCGTCGTCTTGTTGACGTTTCTCACGATGTAATCATCAACGAAGAAGACTGTGGCACCCTCCGCGGACTTGAATGTCGCGCTCTCAAGAAGGGTGACGAGGTTGTTGCCAAGCTCTACGATAGAATCCTCGGTCGTGTATCTGTTCACGATGTTATCCACCCACAGACAGGACGTCTCATCGTTTCTGCTGGTCACGAGATCACAGAGGCTATCGCACAGGCTATCGAAGATTCTCCAATCGAGACTGTTGAGATTCGTTCAGTGCTCACTTGTGAAAGTCGTCAGGGTGTCTGCATGAAGTGTTACGGACGTAACCTTGCTACTGCCAAGATGGTACAGAAGGGTGAGGCTGTCGGCGTAATCGCTGCTCAGGCTATTGGTGAGCCTGGTACTCAGCTTACTCTCCGTACATTCCACGCCGGTGGTATTGCCGGTGGTGCTGCAGCTAACGCATCTATCGTTTCCAAGAATGAAGCTCTCGTAGAGTTTGAAGAACTCCGTACAGTTCCTTTCGTTGACGAGGAAGGCAAGGAGTGCGAAATGGTAGTAAGCCGTCTTGCAGAATGTCGTTTCATTGAGCCACATACTAAGATTGTTCTCTCTGTAGTTCAGGTTCCTTACGGTTCTTCACTCTATGTTCACGAAGGCGATAAGGTTAAGGCAAACGAACTTGTGGCTAAGTGGGATCCATTCAACGCTGTTATCGTATCAGAATTCGGTGGTAAGGTTAGGTTCAAGGACATCAAGGAAGGTGTTACTTACGCAACAGAAACCGATGATGCTACAGGCCTTACAGAGCGTATCATCATTGAAAGCCGCTCTAAGACAGAGCTCTTCGTTCCTACTTGTGATATCCTTGACGAGGACGGAAACGAAATCGCTTCATATATCTTCCCTGTAGGTGCTCACATCGCCGTAGAAGATGGCGCAATGATCAAGTCGGGTGAAACTCTCGTTAAGATTCCTCGTACTGTTGCCAAGGGTGGCGATATTACGTCAGGTCTTCCACGTGTTACTGAGCTCTTCGAGGCTCGTAACCCATCTAACCCAGCTGTTGTATCTGAAATTGATGGTACAGTAACCCTCGGTAAGGTAAAGCGTGGTAACCGCGAAATCATCGTAACTTCAAAGACAGGCGACGAGCGTAAGTATCTCGTTAACATGTCTAACCAGATTCTCGTTCAGGCTAACGATGCCGTTCGTGCAGGAACTCCACTCTCAGATGGTGCTGTTACGCCAAGCGACATCCTCGCAATCAACGGTCCTACCGCAGTTCAGGAATACATCGTAAACGGTGTTCAGGATGTATATCGTGCACAGGGTCTTAAGATCAACGACAAGCACTTCGAGATTATCGTACGCCAGATGATGCGTAAGGTTCAGATCAATGATCCGGGCGATACAACATTCCTCGAGCAGGAACTCGTTGACAAGCTTGATTTCCGTGAGGAGAACGACCGCATCTGGGGCAAGAAGGTTGTTGTCAAGGCTGGCGACTCTAAGACACTCAAGCCAGGTCAGATCATCACTCCACGCCGTTTCCGCGACGAGAACTCTGCGCTCAAGCGTCGCGACTTGAAGCTTGTTGAGGTTCGTGATGCAGTTCCAGCTACATCTACTCAGGTTCTTCAGGGTATCACTCGTGCTGCCCTCCAGACAAAGAGCTTCATGTCAGCAGCATCATTCCAGGAAACTACAAAGGTTCTCAACGAAAGCGCTATCCGTGCAAAGGTCGATGGCCTTGTAGGTATGAAGGAGAATGTTATCTGTGGTCACCTCATCCCTGCTGGTACAGGTCAGCGTGAGTTCGAGAAGATTGCCGTAACATCTCGCGATGAATACGAACGCGCACAGATGACTCGTCAGCATATCACTGATTACTATTAAAATTTTTTGTAAGATATAATAAAAAAACCGCAACGCTTAAGTTGCGGTTTTTTTTTTATTCTTCAGCTTCAGATTATCAATTTCCCATGAGACCTATCTCCACATTTTAGGCTTGTTCTTGCAAGTGTTTGCGAAGCTTGTTGCACATTGGAATGAAGATGACGACTGATACCAAGCCGGAGATTGCGGCACATGTTATCGGTACCAATGCGTTGAAGGCGAGGTCCACATTCTCCTTTGTAATGACGACTGAGCCCCATTTGATTCCTTGGCGGCGGAGTACAATGAATGCGGTTTTTGACAGTCTTGTCACGAACTGAGGTCCAAGTTTCTTTACTACCTGACGGGCGAGCCATCCTATGGCGCTCTTCAGCTTCTGGAGGATTGGATATTTTCCTATCATCAGTCCGCTACTGTCAATGGCTATGATGCGCTGCACACTCTCCTTTTCATCCTTGTGAAGATCGACTGATGTGCCGTAGAGCATCATTATCTTCTGCATGGCAATGAAAAGAACGCTTTGGAAGAAGATGAGGTCGAAGGCGCAGGCAAGAATCATTAACCAGAAGTCTTCGGGGAATGTTGTCAGAAACGACACGAAGAACACCATCATTCCGTATTTTCTCATCATCTTGCGATACTCTTTCTTGCTCGCTTTCTCACCAAGAACAGCCGCCGGGGATGTTTCAGTGGCTTGCATTATGAGTTCATCTTTCTTGTCAGGATAATGTTTTGCGATGATGGAACTGATGTATTCGTCGCGATTTACCTTGTTGTAGCGCACGCGGAGAAGCTGCGAGAGCAGCCATTCGTAGCGATCAGCAAAGAAGTTTATTATCTCTTTTATTTTGGTAATTATGCTCATGAGGGGGGTGCTGTTAAAAATAACCGATGCAAAGTTACACATTTATATATAAATACAGAAGACATACCTACTATTTTTGCAAAAAATATACTACTTTTTGTAATTTCTATATAGCAAAAACTGATTTAACGCATAAATTTTAATACTATTTTTGCATTTTTCGTGCCATTGTTAAGAAATGTAAATCAACTTTTATAACTTTGCACTTGGAATTAAGTGTTGTATATACAAGGAATTAAGGTGATTTAATGTAGAGAATCAAAGACTAACCCGTATAAAATTCTTATTATTAAATACAATTTTTATGACTAAAAAATTAGCAATGCTGCTCTTTGTGCTCGTAACGAGTACAATGGCTTTTGCACAGTCAGTGGTGAAAGGTAACGTCATAGACGCTGCCGGAGAGCCTGTGATTGGTGCAACTGTTAGCGTCAAGGGGGTTGCTGGTTCAGGAGTTATTACCGATTTTGACGGTAATTTCTCTCTCCAGATGCCTGCTGGCAAGACGCAAGTCGCAGTGTCGTACGTGGGTTATCTCACTCAGACACTCACCGCCAAGAACGGAATGGTGGTAACTCTTCAGGAAGACACTCAGGGTCTTGAGGAAGTCGTTGTAGTCGGTTACGGTACAATGAAGAAGTCAGACCTCTCAGGTGCTTCTGTTTCCCTCGGCGAGGAAGCCCTCAAGGGTTCGGTAATCACCAACATCGACCAGTCTCTTCAGGGTCGTGCCACTGGTGTGACAGCCGTTACTACTTCAGGTGCTCCTGGTTCTTCATCATCTATCCGCGTTCGTGGTATCGGTTCCATCAACGCAAACCAGGAACCTCTCTACGTTGTGGATGGTGTGATCTTCCAGGCTTCAGGCCAGTCAGGTGCTGACCTCGGTCTCGGCGACCGTCTCGGTAACGGTAAGGTATCTACAGTTTCTCCACTTTCTACCATCAACCCATCGGATATCGTAAGCATGGAGATCCTCAAGGACGCTTCTGCTACAGCTATCTACGGTGCTCAGGGTGCAAACGGTGTCGTTCTCATCACTACAAAGCGTGGTAAGGCTGGCGAGGCTAAGTTCAACTACGACGGTATGCTCGCTGTTAACCGCCAGATGAAGCGCCTTGACATGATGAACCTCCGCGAATATGCAGAGTACTATCAGGACTTCGTTGACAATGGTTGGATCCTTTCTCAGCAGGCTAACAAGCGCTACTCTGACCCTTCTATCCTCGGTAATGGTACAAACTGGCAGGACGCTGTGTTCCAGACAGCTATCCAGCACCAGCACCAGCTCTCTGCACAGGGTGGTTCTGAGACTGTTCAGTACTATCTCTCTGGTAACTTCATGAACCAGGAAGGTACAATCATCGGTTCTGAGTTCCATCGTTACTCTGTACGTGCAAACCTCGATGCAAAGCTCGCGAACTGGTTGAAGCTCGGTTTCTCTGCAACTTACTCTGACACATTCGATGACCTCAAGAAGGCTGATGGTACAGAAGGTATCATCGGTTACTCTCTTACTACTATCCCTGATATTCCAATCTACGACGTTTTCGGTAACTACTATTCAGAGGCTCGTAAGGGCTACACAAGCCCTAACCCTGTAGCTATGGCTATGTTGAACAGCTACACTCTGAACCGCCGCAAGCTCACAGGTAACATCTTCGCTGACGTTAACTTCTTCAAGAACCTCGTTTGGCACACAGAACTTGGTTACGACATCTCTGGTTCTAACGCAGAGACTTTCGAACCTTCAATTGACCTCGGTGGATGGAAGAAGCCTGCAAACTCTGACCACTGGCAGAGCAACAATAACAATTTTTGGCAGCTTAAGAACTACCTCACATACACTGGCAACTTCAACAAGCACCACCTCACAGCCATGCTCGGTCAGGAGTGCTGGGAATCTACTTGGAAGTACCAGGGTATTACAGGTTCAAACCTCCCTACCAACGACGTCCAGAACCCTTCTCTCGTAGAGAAGACAAACAAGGACTTCACTTCTGGTTTCGGTAGTGCAGCAATGGCTTCATTCTTCACTCGTGAAACTTACAACTACGACGATCGCTACTATCTCACTTACACATACCGTTACGATGGTTCTTCTAACTTCGGTCCAAGCAACCGTTGGGCAGGATTCCACTCTGTAGCAGGTTCTTGGCGTTTCTCTAACGAAGCGTTCATGAAGGATGTGAAGTGGCTCTCTAACGGTAAGATCCGTGCTGGCTGGGGTCAGACAGGTAACTCTAACATCGGTTCTTACAAGTGGGGTGTAGCCCTCTCTACAATGCCTTCAGCTCTCGGTCAGTCATACCGTCCAACAAACCTTCCTAACGAAGGTATCAAGTGGGAGACTCAGGAGCAGATTGACCTTGGTATCGACCTCGGTTTCCTCTCTAACCGCTTGAATCTTACTATCGACTGGTATCGCAAGGAATCAAAGGACATGCTCATGATAATGCAGCTCCCTTCTTACCTCGGTACTCAGGGTAACACTTCTTCTGCACTCCAGGCTCCTTCTGGAAACTACGGTACAATGCGCAACACAGGTCTTGAAATCGAACTCAAGACTCGCCCAGTACAGACTAAGAGCTTCTCTTGGGACAGCGACATCCAGTTCTCTTTCAACAAGAACGAACTCGTAGCTCTCCAGGGCACTACTTCTGCTGCCATCATCGGTTACGGTCAGTGGTCTGACGTTGTAGCAATGTCTTCTGTAGGTCGTCCAATGTATGACTTCTACGGTTATAAGGTAGAAGGCGTTTACAAGGATTTCGAGGATATCAAGAACTCTCCAGTGAACACTCTCTATGCTGGTTCAAGCATTCATAACGATGATGGTACTTGGTCACATGTAACAGACCCTACAAAGTACAACAAGGCAAATACAGTATGGCCTGGTGACCTCAAGTTCAAGGATGTGAACAATGATGGTATCATCGACGAAAACGATAAGACTCAGATCGGTTCTCCACTCCCTAAGTTCACTTTCGGTTGGACTAACACATTCCGTATCAAGAACTTCGATCTCTCTATCTTCATCAACGGCTCTTACGGCAACAAGGTGATGAACTACACTTCTATCAACCTTACTTCTATGACTTCTACTTGGAACAACCAGATTAAAGAATCTATCGCAGACCGTGCTCAGCTCGCTGCTATCGATCCAGGTAAGGTTTACGATGCTGGTAACTTCTGGTACAACGACGTTACTAATGTATATGTTACAAACGCAGATACAAAGACTCCACGCGTTGCTATCGGTAACACATACAACCAGAACATCTCTGAACGCTACATCGAGGATGGTTCTTACATTCGCTTGAAGAACATCTCTCTCGGCTATACATTCCCTAAGAAGCTCATCAGTAAACTCTCTCTCGACAACGTACGTGTTTATGGTAACATCCAGAACCTCGTTACTTTGACTAAGTATAAGGGCTATGACCCAGAAATCGGTGCTTCTACAACAGACGCAAACGGTTATGTATTCGGTCTTGACAACGGTCGTTACCCTTCTCCAACTACATTCTCTGTAGGCGTAAACGTTTCTTTCGCAAGCTCTATCAAGGCTGAGCGCAAGGCAGCAGCTACACAGACAGTGGAAAGAGTTGTAGAGAAGATTGTTGAGAAGCCTGTCGTTAAGGAGGTTATCAAGGAAGTCGTTAAGGAAGTTCCTACTGACAGACTCTCTACAGTTCAGAGCACTTACGTTGTGACATTCCCTGCTTCTTCAGCAGTGATCGGCGACAAGTCAGAACTTGACGAAATTGAGAAGGGTCGCACAGTGGAAATCGTTTCTTACGCTTCTCCAGAAGGTCCTGCAGACCTCAACGAATCTCTCTCTCAGCAGCGTGCTGACGCTGTTGCAGCATACCTCAAGGCTCGTGGCGTGAACGTTGCTCGCGTTATCTCTAAGGGTGCAAACTCTAACCACGCTAACCGTATCGCTATCGTTACTATTATTAAGTAAGTTAAGGTTCGCTCTTTGAGCGAGGCTAAAGGCTAAAGGCTAAAAGCTAAAGGCCAAAAACCAAAAACTTAAAAACATACAATATGAAAATCAAATCATTAAAATATATTGCAGCAGCCGCAGTGCTCGGCCTCGGAATGACTTCTTGCGAAGACTTCCTCGACCGTCCTACAGAGGACAGCTACGTTGCAAGCGGCTACTACAAGACAGATGCACAGTGTATTGCCGCTGTTGACTATCTGTACAATTCACCTTGGTACGATTTCCAGCGTGGATTCTTCAAGGTTGGTGAGGTGCTCTCAGGCAACTACTACTGGGGTGATTCTCCATACCAGAACTTCTCGCTCAACTCAAACGACGAAGACCTCCAGAAGATGTCTTACTCTCTTTGGGCTGTAAACGGACACTCAAACATCGTTCGCAACTACATCAAGAATGGTGGTGCTTCAGAAGGTGTGAAGAACCAGACTATGGGCGAGTGTCTTCTCTGGAAGGCTATGGCTTACTTCTACCTCGTTCGTACTTTCGGTGATGTGCCTATCGTTCACGACAATGGTGCCATGATCGAAGCTGGCGACTACAACGACCAGCCAAAGGTTCAGAAGGCTGACGTTTACGAGTATATCGTAATGACTCTTGAGAAGGCTATCGAACTTCTCCCTGAGCAATGTACAGATGGTCGTCTCGACAAGGACTGTGCTCGCGGTCTTCTCGCTAAGGTTTACCTCCAGAAGGCTGGTGTTACTGGCTCTCTCAACAAGGAAGACCTCCAGAAAGCTGTAGAATATGCTACACATGTCATAACAGGTAAGGATCCTAAGACTGGCGTAGAGCATACTCCTCGTGAGCTTGAGCCAGAATATGCTAACTGCTTCAAGCTTGAAGGCAACAAGTCTAAGGAGAACATGATCGCTTGGCGTTGGATTGTTTCTTCACAGTGGACTTCTCAGAACTCTCTTCAGTCAGACCTCGGTATGACAGGTATGGACGAGTTCGGTGACCAGTGGGGTGAATGGAATGGTCCTTCTGTTGACCTTCAGGACGCTTTCAACTTCAATGTTCTCGAGAACCCTGCTTCACGTATCTCTGCCGACACTCGCCGTGCCGCTACTATGATGACAGTAGGTGACGTTGTTCCTTATCTCTGGCGTGAGACGGACTTGTATGAATATAATGATAAGAAGGAACTCGTTCCTTCTGGCCAGAAGCATCATGGCTTTGACTACATGCGTTTTGAGTACGACAAGACTTACAATCCAGCTGCATGGGGCCAGCATCGTTCTCCTACAGGTGCTAACCTTGTAAAGCACATGTATGGTAACAACGCAGACCACCTTGCTGTTCTCGGTTCTTCTGCAGACCGTATGGCATACTCTCTCTGTACTCCTATCCTCCGTCTTGCTGACGTTTACCTCGTGCTTGCAGAGGCTCAGGTTCTTATCGACGGTGGTCAGACAGGTAACAAAGTTGCTGTTGATGCATACAACGCTGTACGTAGCCGTGCCATCAAGGGCGTAGCACAGAAGCAAAACATCACATTCGACGATGTTTGGAAGGAGCGCCGCCTTGAGCTCGCTTGTGAAGGCGACCGCTGGTATGACTTCGTTCGTCTTGCTTACTACAACCCTTCACGCGCTATCAACGAACTCAAGTCTCAGCGTCGTAACTCTTACTGGAACCTTGATGCTATGTTCAAGACATACTTCGAGACAGGCCAGTGGCAGCTTGTGAACAAGGATGACAAGGGTAATGATCAGACTGCAATGTACGATGATCAGACTGAAGCTCCAAACGTAACAGAGGCAAGCTTCACTATTCCATTCCCAATGGAAGACCTCACATTCAATCCACACCTCAAGGAGGACCCTGTTCACGTGGATGTTCGTGCAACTTATAGCTATTAATGGTTCGCGCCATGCGCGAGGCTAAAGGCTAAAAGCTAATGGCTAAAGGCATCGACTGCCAATAGTCAAAACGTCAAATCATTAAATCATTAAATAAATGAAAAAGTATAACATTCTCTTCTTGTTTGTCGCTCTCATGGCAGCTGTAGGTTTCACTGCATGTGCTGACGAGCCTTTCAAGTATGAGGTTAGCGATGGTACTCCTACCATCCGCTATATCCGTCCAGTGGATGTGGCAAGCGCAGACTCGCTTCTCACAGGCGCATTCATGGACAACGAGATTTGCATCGTGGGCGAGAACCTCCGAAGCATCGTTGAGATGACTTTCAACGACCAGAAGGCTCAGCTCATTCCTTCTCTCATCACTGACAATACCCTCATCGTTACTGTTCCTGGTACAATCCCAGGAGAGGTGTTCGACAAGATCTTCATGAAGAACAACAAGGGTGAGGTTACTGAATATCCTTTCAAGGTTCTCGTACCTGGTCCAAAGATTATCTCTATGGACAACGAATGGGCTAAGGCTGACGATGTCCAGAATCTCTATGGTAGCTACTTTGTTCAGGACCCTAACGTGCCTCTCACTCTTAAGATTGGCGGCAAGGAAGTGAAGATTGACGAGTTTACAGACAATACTATCACATTCACTGTTCCTGAAGGTCTTGAAAAGAACAGCGAGATTGAGGTTTCTACTGTCTATGGTTCACAGAAGGCTCCATTCAACTACCGAGACACTCGTGGTATGATCACAAACTTCGACAACCCTGACGGCTTCGCCGACAACTCTGGTACCAAGGGTATCGTTCCACAGGGTTGGAACCCTGCTTTCTTCTACTCTGATGAGGATGGTATTGATGGCTTCTACATTCAGGTAGGTGACGGCTCTAAGACAATGCCAGCTGACGGAAATTGGCAAGAAGAATTCAAGGTATCTTGGTGGTGTGGTAACTGGGGCGGCAACCCTATGGGTATCACAGAAGGTGCCGGTGTTCCTCTCCGCAACATCTTCCCTGCTGGTTACTTTGCAGCGCCTGCTAAGCTTGCGTTCAAGTTCGAGCTTTGCGTTCCTAATGATTGGGAAGCTGGTGTGCTCCAGGTAGTATTCGCAAACAATCAGGTTTGTGCTAACGATACATGGCAGAACAACACATACATCAAGCCTTCTCCAGAAGGTCCAGACCTCTGTCGTGGTATGTATGCTCCATGGAATGGCTCTGGCTCATTCACTACTAATGGCAAGTGGATTACAGTTGTTATGCCTCTCTCTAACTTTACTTACAACTTCGACGGTACTGCCGGTGCCAAGGAACTCACTCCAGAAAGCTTCGATAGCTTCACTATGTGGCCTGTAGCTGGTGGTCTCGAAGGTAAGGAATGTAAGCCAATCCTCCGCTACGATAACATCCGTATCGTTCCTATTAACTAAAGTTCGCGCTTTGCGCGAGGCTAAAGGCAATGGCTAAAGGCTAAAGGCATCAACTGCTAATAGCCTAAAGCCAAAAGCCAAAAACCAAAAACCAAAAACAATGAAAAAGATATTCAATTACATAATGCTGTTTGCGGTGGCTCTCTCGGGTCTCACGCTGACAGCGTGTAGCGAGGATGAGCTCGACACCAACCAGTACAACAAGGATGGTGTGAATATCCTTGCTTTCGGTCCGATGCCTATTACCCGTGGCGAGACAATGCGCCTCACTGGTACTAAGCTCGACCAGGTGAAGGAAGTGCTCTTCCCTGAAGGAAACCAGAAGCTCACTGCCGCTACCACTTACATTCAGGGCCAGTTCACTTTGAATGGCTCAGAGGAAATGACAGTTACTATTCCTGATCTCTGTGTTCCTGGCAAGCTTCGTCTCGTTACAAACTCTAACGACACTGTTGTTTCTGCCTCTAACATCACATTCGTTGAGGAGATCAAGGTTGCAAGCTTCACTCCTTCTCATGTTCACCCTGGTGACATCGTGACTATCAAGGGTGAGTATGTTTGGAACATTGCTGAGGTTACATTCTCTGCTGCTGTGAAGGTAGCTGCTGAGAACTTCGTAAAGAACACTCGTAATGAGGTTCAGATTCAGGTTCCTATGAATGCTGTTTCTGGTCCTGTTACTTACAACGACGGTAGCGAGGGTGCAGAGGAAATCGTTCTCACTGACAACCTTGTTGTTGACGCCGCTCTTGCTACAGGTGTTTCTAACGCTGCTCCTGAGTATGGTGAGGAAATCACTATCACAGGTCAGAACCTCGACCTCGTTGAAACTGTTGCATTCCCTTCATTCGGTGCAGTAAAGGAGTTCACTCTTGTTGACCGCAACACTATCAAGGTTGTTGTTCCTGGCACTTCTACTTCAGGTAACATCGTCCTCACTTCTTACTCTGGTCTCACTACATCTGTTGAGATTGCTGTTCCTCTCATCTCTTACGAGGCTGGTTCTATCGCTCCTGTTGAGGAACTCAAGGTTGGCGACAAGGTATCTCTCAAGGGTACTCTCCTCGACCGAGTACAGGTTGTTAAGCTCCCTGGCGACATTCTCCTCCAGAAGGGTGAGTTCGAGCAGAGCGCTAACGAGATCTCATTCATCGTTCCTAAGGGAATGGGCGACGGCAAGGTTGTTCTCATTCAGCATGACAACTACTCTGTTGAGACAGATAAGATTGCTATGCACCACGACGGAGCAGAGAAGGTAATCTGGTCTGGTAGCTTCAAGATTGATGGTTGGAATGGTTTTGAGGATCTCTCATGGGGTCGCTATGATTGGTCTAACCTCAAGGCTGGCGACGAAATCATCTTCTACGTTGACTTCGTAGATCCAACAGCAGGTTGGGCTTGCCTCTCACCTCGTATGGGCGACGGTTGGAAGAACCTCTCTGTAAGCCAGATTGACTTCACTCCAGGTGCAGAAACTCAGCGCGTTGTATTCAAGGTGACAGAATCTGATGTTGATAACATCAAGAACCATGGTGGTCTTATCGTCACTGGTACTGGTATCATCCTCAAGCAGGTATGTCTCCCAATCCCACAGATCGTTGCTTGGTCTGGCAACTTCACAATCGATGGTTGGAACGGTACTCAGGATCTCGCATGGGGTGGCTACGACTGGTCAACTTTCCAGGCTGGTCAGAAGATTATCTTTACTGTAGGTTTTGTTGACCCAACAGCAGGATGGGCTTGTATCTCACCTCGTATGGGTGATGGCTGGAAGAACCTTTCAGTAGGTCAGATAGACTTCACTCCTAGTGCAGAAGATCAGACTGCTACATTCATCCCAACATCTGAAGATATCTCACACCTCCAGAACGATGGTGGTTTGGTAATCACAGGTACTGGTATTATCTTGAAGCAGGTTGTTATTCAGTAAACGCTTCAGAATAACTATTATAAACAAATTCGGGCGCACCAATCTCCGGTGCGCCCGTTTTTCGTTTTGTTTCCTTTGTGTATATAGCCTGAAAGGCTTATATCTCCATAGCCCAGGGTAGAGCGAAGCGGCACCCTGGGTGTTAGGGTGGTGCTGTTTGCATACGCCCTGTAAGGGCATAAGCCTATCTAACAGGCTGAAGATTAATAACTTTTGCCCTTACAGGGCGCATCCCCCACGAATAAATCACAATACCCAAGGCGCCGCTTCGCTTGCCATTGGGCTATGTAGGTCATTGGGCTTTCAGCCCGTTTTACCGGACACCAATAATATACTTTCCTAATATATACTATTTTTTTGTGTTAAATTGTTTGAATTATTCCTTGCAATCTAATAATTATTTGTACTTTTGTGGCGAAAATAGTATTATACTTTAACGAAAACATAATGAAAACAAAGCTTTATTACCTCTTTGCCATGCTCTTCATGGCATTCACTTTCGTAGCTTGCGGCGATGATCCAGAGGATGAACCTAAGCAGGAACCTATTCATTCTCACACAGAGGAATTTAACGTAAGCATTAACAGTGCGGATGCTCAGTCTGTGGAAAGGTCTTTCACTATCACAGAAACATGGAAGGCTACTTCCAATGCCGACTGGTGTACCGTATCGCCTGCCCAGGGCACTGCTGGCGAAGGCAAGAAGATTACCTCAGCGTTACAGAGAACCTTGATAAGGAACCTCGTAAGGCTAAGGTTGTTGTGAAGTCTATCAATAGTGAAAGCTATACCTATACTTTCAACATCATTCAGGCTGGAATGAAGGAACCAGACAAACCTTCTAATCCAGACGGTGACCCTAAAGCACCGGAGGGCATGAAGCTCACTGCCGACCAACTCGTTCAGCAAATCAAGGTGGGCTGGAACCTCGGCAACACTTGCGAGGCTGGAATTTGGGACGGATGGAGCGGCGACGACCTCACCATCGAGACAAACTGGCTCAACCCTAAGGTCTATACTTCAAAAGCAATGTTCACTGTCCTCAAGGAGGCTGGCTTCAATGCTATCCGTATCCCTACTCGCTGGTATCTCCACGCTGACAAAGACCTTAATATCAACGAGAAGTGGCTTGCTCGCGTAAAGGAGATTGTAGATTATGCCGTTTCCCAGGAAATGTATGTCATCCTCAACTCTCACCATGACGATTGGTACGACCGCCTTCCTGTAGGCTACAACGAGGCTGAGATCAACAAGAAGTTTGAGCACATGTGGACTCAGATTGCCACTTATTTCAAGGACTATGATGAGCACCTTATCTTTGCCGGTACAAACGAGATTATCCGACTCAATTCCGACGGCAAGGAGAACTGGGGCGCTCCTACAGATGCTCATTTCAAGTTTGCAAACAACCTCATGCAGATCTTTGTGAACACCGTGCGTGCTACCGGCGGCAACAACGAGTGGCGCTGCCTTATGGTACAGCCATGGGCTTGTAACCCAGGCAATGCTACCAGCGACAAGTTCGTCATGCCTACAGACTCAAAGAAATATCGACTCATCCTTGAGTTCCACTGCTACGATCCTTACGACTACGCAACTCCAAAGAAGAAGCACGAGGTAACGGATGCCGAGTTCATGGCTATCAAGGGCACCCTGAACACTCTCAACCGCAAGTTCGTCATGAATAACATTCCTTGTATCATGGCTGAGTTCGGTTCTACTCAGGACAATAATCACCCAAACGGCAATGCAAAAGCCGACCAAATCCGTGCTGACTACCACAAGTTCATCGTAAGCTCTGCCAAACCATACGACATCCCATGCTTCTATTGGGACAACTACTGCTTCGAGACTACAGGCGAGAACTTCGGTCTGCTCGACCGCAAGAACCTCAACTTCCCAGCACGCGCCAAGATTGCTCTCGACGGCATCATGGCAGGCTTGAAGTAATAGCACATATTCTTCCAGAAAAACAATCAACCCCGAAAGTTCACGTCAAGTGAGACTTTCGGGGTTTTATAATGAAGTGTTAGTTCTAAAGGTTTTCGCAATGTATTGATAGCAACAAGTGGATTACTTCACTGTTACGAGGAAGTAGTTCTTCTTGCCACGCTGTACGAGGATGTACTTGCCTTCGATGAGGTCTTCCTCAGTGATTGCGCGGTCGAACTGCTGGAGCTTTTCCTTGTTTACTGAAACGCCACCGCCCTGAACCATCTTGCGCATCTCGCCCTTTGAAGGGAATATCTTTGCGTCCTGTGTGAAGAGTTCCACTGCTGGCTGACCGAGACGCTCCTTTGAAACCTCAAACATTGGCACACCATCGAAGATGTCGAGGAATGTCTGCTCGTCAAGCTTAGCGAGAGAATCCTTTGTAGCCTTGCCGAAGAGGATGCCAGAAGCCTCGATAGCTGCGTCGAGAGCCTCCTTAGAGTGAACCATTGTTGTCACTTCCTCTGCGAGACGCTTCTGGAGAACACGGCGACCAGGATCCTGCTTGTGCTCCTCTACGAGTGCGTCGATAACTTCCTTCTCAAGTGAAGTGAAGATCTTGATGTACTTCTCTGCGTCGTCATCGCTAACATTGAGCCAGAACTGATAGAACTTGTATGGAGTGGTACGCTTTGGATCGAGCCAGATGTTGCCGCTCTCAGTCTTACCGAACTTCTTGCCGTCAGCCTTTGTGATGAGTGGACAAGTGAGTGCGTATGCCTCGTTGTCGTTGCCAAGAGTACGGCGGATAAGCTCTGTACCTGTTGTCATGTTACCCCACTGGTCGTTGCCACCGAGCTGCATCTTACAGTTCTTTGCACGATAGAGGTGGAGGAAGTCGTAGCCCTGAAGGAGCTGGTAAGTGAACTCAGTGAATGAAAGACCGTCGCGAGCAGTACCGTTGAGACGCTGCTGAACAGAATCCTTTGCCATCATGTAGTTCACAGTGATGTGCTTACCAACTGTACGAGCGAAGTCGAGGAATGTGAAGTCCTTCATCCAGTCGTAGTTGTTTACCATCTCAGCTGCGTTAGGCTCTGTGCCATCGAAGTCGAGGAACTTTGCAACCTGTGCCTTGATGCACTCCTGGTTGTGGTAGAGAGTCTCTGCATCGAGGAGGTTACGCTCCTGGCTCTTGCCTGAAGGGTCGCCAATCATACCTGTAGCACCACCAACGAGGATGATAGGCTTGTGGCCGCAGCGCTGGAGATGACGGAGCATCATGATACCACAGAGGTGACCGATATGAAGAGAATCGGCTGTTGGGTCAGTACCGAGGTAAGCAGTAACCATCTCCTTCTGAAGGAGTTCTTCTGCACCTGGCATTATCTGCGCGAGCATTCCGCGCCATTTGAGTTCTTCTACGAAGTTTTTCATTTGCTTTGTTTTTTATTGAGACCCGAAGACGAAATCTTCGGGAACGGTGGCTTATTTGGAGAGGGTCAAGGCACGGGATCATATCCAGAGCCGCCCCAAGGATGGCATCGGCAGATGCGCTTTATTGCAAGCCAAAGGCCTTTGAAAGGACCGTGCTTGATGATTGCCTCCTTAGCATACTGCGAGCATGTTGGCGTAAAGCGGCATGCTGGCGGCGTGAAAGGAGATATGCAAGTCTGATAGAATGCTATCGGAGCGAGAAGTATGGCTGTAAGAAGCTTTTTCATTTACAATTTACTCAGCAATTCCTTAATCTTCTCGTGTATGAGACTTGATTCCTGCGGTTCATTGGCAAGCCATACGAAGGCGATGTTTGCTGCGCGCTCGCCAGAAGGCTTGTTGAGGCGGTAAGCCTCACGCATCTGTCGCTTTGCCCTTACGCGGTCAACAGCGCGGTGCAGCCTCTTCTTCGAAACACTTATCAGCACCTTCACTCGTGGTTCAGCCTCGTTTTCCCTTGTCACATAGCGATATACCATACGGATTGGGTAATTCGTAATGCCTTTTGCATTGCCCGGAGTGAAGAGTTCTTCTATCTCCTTCTGCAAGTATATGCGTTCTGCTTTAGGGAACTTCATTCTCTTAAGTTATAAGTAATAAGTTATATGTAATAAGTATGATTACCTTTGCAGGCGGGAACTTTTGCCGTAGTCATCCTTTTAAAGTCTAATCATACTTATTACTTGTTACTTAATACTTGTTACTTCTATTCATCGTCCTCAAGGTCGCGGAGATACTTGTTGAGCGCTCCGGTCATTGAAGGGTACTTCTCAGTTGGAGCTTCTACAACGACATTGAGCTGTGCATCGTGAGCGGCCTTTGTTGTAGCTGGTCCGAAAGTAGCCACTGCCACTTTGTTTCTGATTTCCTCAGGCACATTCTTCTCGAAAGAAGCGATTCCAGAAGGCGAGAAGAACACGCACATGTCGTAGTCGAACTGCGCGATTTCCTCTTCTGTGAAGTCATTGCTGAGCGTGCGATACATGACACATTCCGTGTGCTTGAGCTTCTTGCCGTCGAGCATCGACTTTATTGTGCTGTCGTGAACGTCTGAAAGCGGTACGAGGTAAAGCTCGCTCTTGTGCTTCTGCATTATTACTACGAGGTCTTCAATCTTGCCTGTTGGCGAGAAGAACACCTTGCGCTTGCGGTAAGGGATATACTTCTGGATGTAGAGGGAGATGGTTTCTGTCACGCAGAAGAACTTCATATCCTCCGGTATTGGCTGATGATTTTCCTTTGCAATCTGGAAATAGCTGTCTATAGCATGTCGTGATGTGAACACCACTGCCGTGTAGTTGAGAATGTTAACTTTCTGCTTGCGGAATTCAAGTGACGGTATCTTCTCTACCTTGATGAAAGGACGGAATACAATCTCTACTTCGTAACGGTCAGCGATGTCATAGTATGGTGACTTCTCGCTACTTGGTTTCGGTTGTGAAACAAGGATTTTCTTAATCATCTTTTTACCTGAAATTATCAAAGAGTTATAGTCTAGTGTTATGCGTTTCTACACTCGTAAAGTGTTGATAATCTGCGTCAAAATGCCATATAAGGCGGCCATTGGCACAATTTCGAGCGTGCAAAAGTACAAAAAAATCTGCAGATGGGGGCGGTTTTTGCTGAAAAAGATGGAATAACAGCGGTAAAATGTAAGTATTTTGACGAATATCACCACCGCTACTATCAGCACCATCGCTGCAGTGAAAGTCAAGGAGAAGTAGCAGAGCATCAGCACTATAGGTAGTAGCGGGATGCTTTCCACGGCTAGCAGGAACAACTGCGATTTCTGCCAATAGCGGTTCTCCTGCGGTTCGAAATACACCCACCCGACCAGTGCTTGCAAGACGCTCTTGAACACGAAATATCCCATGTAGCATGCCACGAGCAGCAGGAAGAAGTTGTGCTGTGCTGTCACCGTCGTCTTGCCCGGCAAGAAGTGCGTGGCGAAGAGGAAGGTGGCAAGGGCAAGCATCAGGCATGTAAGGAAACCGAGGAAAAACTGGAAGCGTACCTCCACAGCTGTCTCGGTGTAGAAGTCGTAATCGTAGCGTGATCTGCGGAAGAACATGCGTAACTCTCTCGAGATGAAGTCGCGCGACTGCGAGAATGCCACTATCGAAATGAGCACAGTGGCATAGAGCAACGATGTGATGAAATCGTCGCTCTGTATCGAGTACGGCGCTGGAATACCTTCTATCAAAGAGCTGATGTTGTCCATGTTGTTGTTTTTATCAAGAATTGGAGAATTTAAGAATTACCATCCGGATGGATTCTCTATTTCTAATGAATTCAAAAAGAATTATAAGAACTCAATTAGCTGAAAAATTCTCTAATTCACTAATTCTTGATAGATATAAAAACTTGGGGATAGTTACTTATTAAAAGCCTTCTTGATATCTTCTACGCGATCAAGGTTCTCCCAAGTGAAGAGCTTTACCTTCATAGGCTTCTCTTCATGATAGCGAGACTTGAACACCTTTGTCACCTCACGGTATTCCTGACCCATGTGTCCGTAAGCAGCTGTCTCAAGGTAGATTGGTTGGCGGAGGCTGAGGGTCTTCTCGATAGCCTTTGGACGGAGGTCGAAGAGTTGGTTGATTTTCTCGGCAATCTGTCCGTCGGTCATGTCAACATTCTTCTTTCCGAAAGTATTTACACACACGCTGACAGGCTTAGCCACACCGATGGCGTATGCTATCTGCACGAGCATCTCGTCTGCCACGCCTGCTGCCACCATGTTCTTTGCGATGTAGCGAGCTGCGTAGGCTGCTGAACGGTCAACCTTTGAAGGGTCCTTTCCCGAGAATGCACCACCACCATGAGCACCGCGACCACCGTAAGTGTCAACGATGATCTTACGGCCTGTGAGACCAGTGTCACCGTGAGGACCGCCGATAACGAACTTTCCTGTAGGGTTTACAAGGAGCTTTTCGTCTGCATTGAAACCGTTGAAGAGGGCAAGAACCTTCTCGTTCTTGATCTGCTCCATGGCACGAGGAAGAAGAATCTCGCGAACATCCTTGCGGATAATGGCAAGCATCTCCTTGTCGGCAGCAAGCTGTGCTTCAGGATCCTCGTTGGCAGGCTTGATGAAATCATCGTGCTGAGTAGAGATTACGATGGTATCAATGCGCTGTGGGATGTTGTCGTCAGAATATTCCACGGTAACCTGACTCTTTGAGTCTGGGCGGAGATATGTCATAACCTCACCTTCCTTGCGAATCTTTGCGAGAGTCTTCACGAGGAGATGTGCAAGGTCGAGAGTTACCGGCATGTAGTTGTCAGTCTCGTTTGTTGCGTAACCGAACATCATGCCCTGGTCGCCAGCACCTTGTTCCTCCTGGCTTACGCCACGGTCGATGTCAGCACTCTGCTCATGGATACAGTTGAGCACACCACATGAGTTGCCGTCAAACTGATACTCCGACTTCGTGTAACCAATGTTGTTGATAGTGTCGCGAGCAAGAGTCTGGAGGTCAACATACGCCTCAGAAGTAACTTCACCCGCAATAACCACCTGTCCTGTAGTAACAAGCGTTTCAACAGCTACATGGGAATTAGGAGCGTATGCGAGAAGCTGGTCGAGAATACGGTCTGAAATCTGGTCCGCCACTTTGTCAGGATGACCCTCTGAAACAGATTCTGAAGAGAAAAGATATGACATGTATTTTAGTTATTAATTATTAATTATAGTCTTCTGCCCCGATTAAGCCTTAAACTCTAAACATTCAACGCTCTTTAAACATTAAACATTAAACTTTAAACCTTCACCAAGGGTATAAATCGGTGCAAAATTAGGAAGAAAAAAGCAAATTCCCAAGGCTAAAAGTCAAATTGTTTCTAATAGCTCGCATTTAATAATCAGTTTCAAGTTTCGCAAGCTTCGCTCGCAAAGGCTAAAGACAAAAGACTACAATCTACAGGCTGCCACGGCGGTAAATCTGACAAAATAGTATCACTCATCTTTTGCCAAATTACAGCTTAGAGCCCACTTTTGTAAGTAATTGATAATGTGCGAGTTATGGAAGCACAAAAAAACTCAGCGAGTTTTGCATAAAAAACCGCTGAGTTTTGGGTAAAAAGTCATAGAGTTTTTGATCGTTTCCCGCTGGGTTTTTATCCGTAATCCATAAAGTTACGAAAAACACCCCTCGGAATGACAAAATAGTATCAGAGCCTATAGGTCAGAAGCGCCAGCGAATTTGGAAGTCGATATCGGTTTTTGATGACGATTGGACCTCGTCCATTCCTGTGCCGATGGTGTTGCGATCAAAGTATTTTGTGGTGCCGAGCTTCAGGGCGGCGGAGAGTTGCTTGGTGAGATTAGAGCGCATGAGGAGCGAAAGACGAATGCCTTCGCCGTAGAACTGGGAGTAGCCCATGCTGTAGGTCATGCCGCGCTCGTAGGCATAGATGGCGGAATAGTAGTCGTCGGTGTTGAAATAACCGGCGGAGATGTCGATGGATAGACTCTTCTGCTTCCTGAGAGGCTGCAGACCGCCGGAAATCATTGCGAGCACGCCGTTGCTTTTAGCATCTGCTTTGTCGTAATGCGAGTATTGCATCAGCAGTTTGGCTCGCAGTCCGAGCATGCGAATCTCGTTCGGTTTTCTATTGCCATCGTTGGCATCATACTCACATTGGAAGCGGAGAGACATATTGTTGCGCCAGACGAGGGCGGTCTTTGTGCTGTCGTTATACTCGCGGTTCTTCAGTCGAGCGCGAAGGGTTGCCGTCCATTCCTTCTTGTGCCACGAAGCTTGCAGTCCATTCTCCACCATGTGAGAAGGGAAATTCACGAGATACTTCGGACGAGAGAAGTATGCAAAGTCTGTATAATAGCTGAATGTCAGCACATTGGAAGCACGCCAGAGGATGCTGGCAAAGAGTGCGTTTTCGTCCTGCAGGTTGCTGCTCTCCGCAAAACTCCAGCCCCCGATTGCCGTATAACTGCTTGAAAAATAGCGATGCAAGAGTGTTGCCGAGAACCCATATCGCGGACGATAAGTAAGACTATTGATCGTTGCCACCGACATGCCTATCAAGGAATCACTCGCCTGTCCAGATGGCGCAAAGGCTGTCTCGCCCTTGAATGTCAGTTTCTTGCCCTGATAGCCATAGTTCACACCGGCATTGAAGAAGTCTCTCCCCTCAGGATAACGCGCCCGGAACGCTTGCCTTTTGTCGGGCATCAATGTGCGATTGAGATGAAACCAAGCTGCAGTGACGCCAGCCGTAAAGCGCTTGTAATCAAACTGATAGTTACCTCCCACGGTAGCCATTGTAGCCGTATTCTTCTTCTGCACTTCATTCTGCGTGCGATGATAACCAGAAGTGATAATCGTGGATATCGTATCGCCCGAGCGCGTTGCATTGATGTCACGGTAAGAGGCAAAGACACTAGCCTTGCCCTGAAAACCATTCTGCGACTTGCTGCTGCTCACCGTAGCTGCTGCGCCTTGGAAATAGTTGGCATCGGTAGTGCCTGTATGCGGGCGAAAGCCTGTGGAAATGCGACCACCAGAAGTCACCATCGTCGATTTGCCGAGCGAAAAGTTATTGTTCACCACCAATCCCAAGCCAAAGGCGGCACGATAGCGACCCACGACAAGGTTGCTTAACGAAAGTTTGTCGGTAAGCCTCTGTGACTTAACCTGCACATAAAAGGAATAGAAATCGAATCCCTGCGGATTACTTCCCGCAAAGAATTCCTCGCCAGAATCGTTCGCGCCGAGCAATCCGATGCGGAACTTGTCGGAATAGGTGAGCGAATAGCGAAACTGATGCTTCAGCGGAAATCCCCTGTAGCCTCCCTTTTCTATAGACAAAACATCACCACGACGCTCGTAAGTTGGTACCCTACCGCCGTAGTAAAGATCGTGCTTGCCGTATTTCAGTATGTTCCCAAGCGATAATCCTTGCCCTTTCTCCTTATCTCCACAATAAAGGAAATACCTCAACAACTGGCGCTTTTCTGCACTGAGTTCTGGTATTGCCTGCAACTCCTGAAGCGTAAGCATACCATTGTAGCGATATACATAGTAGCCGATGGCATTGATGTCATCAGCAGAAAGGAATGGCAACTGCTCAAGCTGCTCCTGAGTGATGGTGTTGATGTTGAACGGATGCTCCGCAATATGCGCAAGATGCTCCCATGCATCTTCAATATTTTCAGCCTCTGCATCCTCGTTTTCTACAGCATTTATACGCTCATAGAGTTGTCGCCAATCGGAATAACCCTCATCAAACGACTGTGCGTTCGCTGCTTGCGCAAACATTATTATGATTGCGACAAGCAGCGAACGCACAATATGACTAGAATAATGCATCAAAAACAATCTGTAATGACACAGCAAAAGCCTCCTCTTATTTCAGGACTTTCCTACCGTTTACAATATAGATTCCACGCTCTACTGCAGTGTTCATGCGTTGACCTTGCAGATTGTATATTGTTGTTTCAGAAGAAACAGGAATAAAGGCATTGCGAATAGCGGTGGAATTTGTAACTTCAGCCTCTACAGGAGCAGAATATCTTGACTGCCCAACGCTATATACGGCTGCTACCTGATAGCTGTAGGTGCCAGGGGCGAGCGGTGTATCAATGTAAGATGCAGCGGAAATCGGCTCTTCGTTGAGAAGTTTTCCATCACGAAGTATGTTGTAGCCAAGGAGTTGGCAGTCGGCAGGAAGGATTGGGCTCTGAATGAACGAGATGTTGTCGAGCATCAATGCCCAATTATTTGTCGTGGTATGGCGAATGGCAAAGTATTTTGCTCCTGCAGGAAGGGTGAAGTGGCACTCTGTCCAATCCTCGCCAATGCCAGTGGTGTCGTAATGGTTTGGATCGGCAAGTTTGATGAAATCCTTCACATCCTTGCCATCCTTTGAATAAAGAACCTCGAAAGTTTCCTTGCCGTATGCTACGCTGAACGCCTTGATAAAGAAGGATATGGTCTGCTCTTCGCCAGTGAGTTCGGGAGAGATGAGCCAGTTGTCTGTCTTTGCCTCGGAAGCGGAGTAGGAGATAAGGATGGAAGGACTGAGGTCAGGACCTACGAAGTCCGGGCGGTAGTTCTCTGGAAGTCCCGAGCGATCGAACTGCGTAAGCTGCCAAGACTTGAGGCTGCCGGTGTAAGGGTTGTTCGGGATGGTGACGATCTTGTACTCCGTTGTCTTGTCGCCGTCGTAGAGTGTCCAGCCGCCGAAGTTGTTTATGGCGAAGTCCGGGTAGTCGGGATTCTCGAAATTTTCGTTGCGATAGGTTGGAGAAGTGAGGATTGCCATATCAATGGCATTCCAAGTGAGGGTGATGGAACCGTCATTTTGAGAGCCAGGCGCCGACTCGCCAGAAGCAGTGGCAGGAGAGACGGTGGCAGTGAGGCCTGTTGGAGTTGGGTATTTGTCGGAACCATAGTCGGGAGCTGTGGAACCGTCGTCGTCAAAGACACGGATGTTGTCGATGGCTACCGCCTTTGTCTCGGAGCTTTCATTGTCGGAGATGAAGTTCAGCGCAAACTGAATGGTGCCCTGTTCCTTATAGGATTCAAGGTTAATCTTGCAGAGTTGCCAATCGCTGGCGGTGTTCTTTGACAGATCAATTGTAACGAAAGGAGCTATTTCAAGCGTGCCTGACTGACCTTTGTAATAGAACTCCAAAGCCGGATGTTCAGCCTTGCTGATATCGATCTTGCCGGAATACATGCCGAAGCGGTCGCCATCAGTGGTAGGCATCATGAGGAAGAAACCATTGTCGGCATCTTGGGATGTGATGAGATCTCCCCAATCGCCGTCTTTCAGTATCTTGTAGAAGCAGGTCTTCGTGGTCTCTGGCGTTACGCCCCATAGCGTCTGCTGGGCAGTGCCGTTTTGGAAACTCTCACTCCAAGGCAACCTGTAGGCAGGACCGACGATGACGATGTTGGAATAAGCCACGAAACTCTCCGAATACATCTCGCCCACGCCCGCAGTTATCTCGTACGCCTTGAAGTCCTGCTCCTTGATGTTTGTGTAGTCGAAGGTGTAGGAACATTCCTTCGTCGTAGCAAGGAATGGGTCTGTAATCTTGCCGTAAGCATCGAAAATGTAGTATGTGAGCTTCGACTTGTCTATTGCCGAGCCGTCTTCCGTATGCGTAACGGCATCCCATGAAACCGTCACTTTGTTGCCATCAGCAGAGAGAACCGCCTTGACATTTTGCGGCGGCAACGGACATTTGCCCGTGTCGGCAAGAAGCGGCAAGGAGAAGAGGAGGAAAAAGAAGGTGAGTATTGGGAAATGAGTATTGAGAAACGAGTTATGAGTAATGGCTTTAGGCATGGGGTATGATTTGTTAATGGGTATTAGACGACAACAAATTAAGCCAGTTGCCGCCCCAAATCTTTTGGATTTCCTCGTCGGTGTAGCCTTCCTTTATGAGGAAGCGGGTGAGGTTGAGCATTTCAGAGGCGTTGCGAAGTCCTGGGATGCCGCCGTCGCCATCGAAGTCTGTGCCGATGCCGACATGGTCGATTCCCATTATCTCAATTGCGTGCTTGAGATGCTTGAGGGCGTCGAGGATGGTGGCATTTTCGTCTTTCTGAAGGAAGCCTGGGTACATGGTAATCTGCATCACGCCGCCTTTCGCTGCCAAAGCACGCATCTGATCGTCGGTGAGGTTGCGCGCGTGGTCGCAAAGTGCACGGCAGTTGCTGTGGGAACAAACAATAGGCTTCTCGCTTTCACGAATGCAATCGTAGAATGTGGTCTCGCCAGCGTGTGAGAGATCCACGAGAATGCCAAGACGGTTCATCTCCTTTACGACTTGCTTGCCGAAATCGCTGAGGCCGCCGAAGGTCTGCTTGCCGCGACAACTGTCGCAGATGTCATTGTCGCCGTTGTGGCAAAGCGTGATATAAGTGATGCCTTTGTTTGCGAAATATTCAATGTTTTTTAGGTCGCCTTCAAGTGCAAGTCCGTTCTCGATGCCAAGCATTATTGAGCGTTTGCCTTGGCGTTTGTTCTCCTTCAAGTCGCTGATAGTCTTGGCGATAGCAGCCATTCCGTTGGATTCTGCCACTTGTTTTTCTATGCCGTCGAAGATGAAATCGACATACTGCTTTGGAGATTCTATAGGGAAATGTATTTTCTTTGAGAAAGGTTCGCCCTCGTTTGGCTGGGGGAGATAGCAAACCATGTTCGAAACATCGAGTTTGCCTTCCTGCATCTTCTGGAAATCGACGAGCACATTAGGGTCGCGCTGCGACAGATTCACACCGAGATGGAAGAACATTGGTGTGTCGCAGTGGGAATCGAGCGTAAGAATGCTGTCGTGGAGTTGCTTAGCGTGGCGATAGATGCAGGCTTCCTCAACGAGCCATTTGAAGAAAGGCTGACTGCTTTCCGGTACAGAATCGTAGAGGTTTTCTGGATGCCACTGCACAGCAACGATAGGCTTATGCTCATTGCTCTCCACGGCTTCGATGAAACCGTCAGGTGATGTGGCGGTAACTGTGAAGCAAGGGCCTGGTTCTGAGGCTACTTGGTGGTGGAAGGAGTTGACGAGTAATTTATCCGAAGCGGATGCTTCGGACACGGTGGCAGCCACGGAAACCATTTCCCCCCTGTAGCTTACGCTATGCGTGGGTTCGCTTCTTACGGCATCCTGCGAATGCTTTATCTTCTGTGTTTCGCTGATATCTTGCTGTATCTTGCCTCCGAAAGCAGCAACAAGGGTCTGCAAACCGCGGCAGATACCGAACATAGGCACGTTGCGGTTGTAGGCAAGCTTGGCAAGAATGAGTTCTGCCCGGTCGCGTTCGGCATTGATGTTGCCAAGTTTTGGACTCGGTTCTTCGCCCCAAAGCAGCGGATTGAGGTCGGCGCCGCCGGTAAAGAGCAGTCCGTCAACACTGTCAAGCTGTGCTTTAAGGATGGTTTCGTCAGTTGTAGGAGGTAAAATAACAGGTGCTCCGCCCGCGCATTCTACGCAGCGGTAGTAGGCTTTTGTTATGGTTGTGAGTCCATCAGCAGCAGAGAAGTTGCCAGTTACTCCGATTATTGGGCGCATAGATAAAAAAGTTCCCCCCATTTGAGGGGGGGTAGGATCTTTACATTTCAATTTTTACAGGGAGCTCGCGCTTGATGCTTTGCTCGAGACAGATGAGCGTTTCTGTTGAGACTACACCAGGGATTCCCTGAAGACGGTTGTTTAGGAGGTCCATTAGTTGTTCGTTATCACGTGCGAAAAGCTTTACCATCATTGTGTAAGGACCAGTGGTAAAGTGACATTCTACGATTTCAGGAATCTTCTCGAGTTCTTCAACGACAGACTTGTACATGTTTCCTTTCTCAAGATTCATACCAACATAAGTGCAGGTAGAATAGCCGAGAGCCTTTTGGTTGATGTTGAAGCATGATCCAAGGATGACGCCATCGTCCATTAGACGCTGTACACGCTGGTGAATGGCGGCGCGAGAGATGTTGCATTCAGTAGCAATGTCCTTGATTGGAATTCGTGCGTTGGCAGAGAGTAATCCAAGAATCTTAATGTCAGTTTGATCTAACTTTTCCATTATTTTTGTTGTTATTTGTGTCGGATTTGCTTGCAAAAGTACACAAAATCGGGCAATTTGCAAACAAAATGTCAGAAATCTACCCGATTTCTGACATTTTTATGATTTTTGTTGGTTTGGTATTTGGTATTTTGTTTTTAGTTCTTGGTGTTTGGAGTGAATTGGAACTCGAAACTGACGCTTCGAGTACGGGGGTGTTTAGTGTTGGATATTTAGTGTTTAGTGTTACAACTGTCCTGCTTCTATTTGCTTTACGAGAAGTTCCATCTCCTTGTCTTCGCCCTCAGGATCGTATTTCTTGTTGAGCGAAGCACCGAAAGTCCAGGCGAACGCCTGATAGAATCCGGCGCGAACAGGACCGAGGAATGCTTGGAGAAGATTGTAACCTGACGATTGCGTCTCGCGATGTACAAGCTTTATGAGCAGTTTTCCTTGGTTGAGTGTGAGTTTCTTCATGCGTGGCGTGTAGTCAGCCTTGATGTCCTTCTCCACTTGCTTGAGATGCTTCTTTCGCTCTTTCTCGGAAGGTATCTGCGAAACCGTCTCGTAAGTCTCGATGACGATGCCGCGTATTTCCTTTGAGATAGGCATAACCTTCTTCAAATTATATACAAGTCGGTCCCATTTCTTCTTCTCCTTGTCGTTCTTGAATGTGCGTGGCGGAACGATTGTCAGTGTGTTCAACTTTACGCTCAGCACATCTTCGCCGTTCATCTGAGTTTCTTCCACAGCAACCTTTGGCACGAAAGTAGGCGTGTTCAGGTTGATGCCATTGTCCTCGGGATTGTCTTGGGCGAAGGCTGCCCGCCACATGACCCCCTCCGACTCCCCCACAAGGGGGAGGGTTACCATCCGGAAGATTAAAGTATCCAAATGGAAAAGGAAAGTAAAGATAAATATGTATTTCAAATACTTTTGCACAATATTCAATTTGTGGATTTGTTTTTATCAGCGATGTATGAATCCCTCCCCTGTGGGGAGGTTAGGAGGGGTCTTAGAACGGCAGACCGACTGCGAAGTGGAATGTGAAGTCGCGACTGAGTTTAGGGTGAATTATAGCCCAATGCTCCTCGTTTGTTTCGTAAGCAGGATTGATAGCCTTCATGCCACAGTCGAAACGAAGGATGAAATAGTCGAAGTTGAAGCGCACACCGGCACCGTAACCCACAGCCATTTCTTCAAGGAAATGATTTATTCGGAACTTTCCTCCAGGCTGGTCTTCATAGTTGCGCAGTGTCCAAAGGTTGCCGGCATCAACGAAGAGTGCATAGTTGAGTTTCCAGAACAACGGACCGCGAAGTTCCGCATTGAGGTCAATCTTCATATCGCCCGTTTGGTTGATGAAGTCTATCGCGCCGTCCGTGCTGCGGAATCGTCCCGGACCAAGTTCACGAACGCTCCATCCGCGAACGGAATTGGCTCCTCCAGAGAAATATCGCTTTTCAAAAGGGAGAATCTTGCTGTTGCCGTAAGGGTATGCTACGCCGAAATCCGTGTGTAGGGCAAGGTCGGTTTTCGGTCGTAGAGGTAGGATCTTTGTGTAGTCGAAATCAAACTTTGCATATTGTGCGTAAGCATTTCCGAACATCACTCGCTGACCGTTCTCGTTGATTCTTGCGTTGGTGAGTTTGCCAAATCCGCTAAGAATGTTACCTGCCGTTTCCACACCAACACGGAAAGCCTGGCTGCGACCCTTGAACGACATGCTCATACCAATCTTCATGATGAAGAGATCCTCGTAGTTGTATTTGAGAATGGCATTGCGCTTGCTGCCCGATTCGAGGTATGTTTCCTTGAAAGTCTCTGAAATCCAAGGCATTGAGATGAAGTTCAAGTCGAGCAAATCGAATACGTATGAATGCGATTTCGACGCACTTTGCCAGCGGTAACGCCATGTGCTACGAAGCACTCGGCGATGGAATTCCGGTCTGTTCTGCGTGTTATAGCTAAGCGAAAGTTCGGAAGAAGCCAACTGTCGGCGGCGGAAATTGCGGTTAATGAAAGGCGCAAGCAAGCGTGGGAACTCCAGTTTCGCTTCGCTTCCAAACTCCCTATACTCACTGTCGCTATAGCCTTCCAATCCGTGAATTGCCTCGTATGCACCACGAAGCTGCATACTGAAGGTCTCGCTGCCTCTGAAAACATTGCGGTTGGAGTAGGTCAATGATGCTGCTGCACCAAGGTTTCCTGCCGTATTCGTACCCTCAGGCATGAATGAAATGCTATTCACGAGGTTCGGTTGCAGATGGATTACCGCATCAATGATATTCGTGTCAGGGCGTTCGCTGAGCACAATCTGCGTAGAGCGCAAGGCTCCGAGTCTGCCGAAACGGTTGTAAGTCTGCTGAAGGTCAGAATACTTGAACAGCATCTTCTCTTCAAACAGGGTATTCTCTTCAAGCACACTCTTCCTAAACACCTGCTTGTCAGCGTAAATGCTGTCTGCGTTTAATGGAGAATGCTTGGCATGGAGTGTCTTGTAAGTGATGTTTCCGATGCTATATTGCGGATGATTTGTAGGCTCCATTCTGGAATTAGCACGGAACTTCTCTATCTTCATTGTCATCCACACCTGGTTTTCACCTTCCATCGTGTCTGCATCGACGGTAATGAACTCCTTGTTGAAGCGACTATATCCCTTCTCGAGCAGATAGTCCGTGATGCGTTTGCGTTCGCTGTTCAGCGCTGTTGCGTTAAAAGGCTTTGTCTCAAACAGTGATGAATGTGGTAGAATATCATTCTTTCTAAGCAAGGAATCCATGTGTTCGTCTTCTACAAACACCTCGAAAGCACCGACGAAGAGTTGCTTGCCTGGCTGGAGTTTGTAGGTTACATCCATCTTTCCCTTCTCGTTCACAACAGTATCAAGGTTCACAACAGCCTGCATATAACCATTGTTGTTGAGGATAGCCTTGAAATCCCTGCGTGACGCTTCAGCTTCCTGCACATCAAAGATGTTCTTTCTGCCTTTCTTCGACAGTTTGCTAAGCAGACTCTTTGACGATGTTTGGCGGAGATAAGGCAGGAACTGCGATGTGGAAACGCTCGGGTCTTCGCTCTCCACACTGACACTACCAAGGTAATGTTCGCCCTCAGCAAGTTGTGTGCTGCTGCATGATGCAAACAAGCCCACCCCTATCGTGATAAGGATGAGCGTCAAGAGTGGGATTATATTATGGTAGAGAGGTTTCAGTAGTTTCAGGGGTTTCAGTAGTTTCTGTTTTTTCCGGTGTTATTTACGTCTGAATTCGGAGCAAGTGATGGCAGTTGCTATAGCTACATTCAAACTTTCTGCGGTGTCGCCGTCAGAGAAGCTTGGGATGAGGAGCTTGTGCGTAACAAGTTGGCGGACTTCTTCCGATATTCCGTTGCCTTCATTGCCCATAACAATAACGCCCTCTTGCGAAAGTTTCTGTTCATAGATGTTTTCGCCATCGAGTAAGGTGCCATATACAGGTGTATCTTCAGGCAAGCATTTCAGCCATTCGGCAAGACTTTCCACATATATAATATTTACGCGCGCGAGACTTCCCATAGTGGCTTGGACAGTTTTCGGGTTGTAGGCATCAGCTGTTTCCTTGCTGCACACTATCTGCTTTATGCCAAACCAGTCGGCAATGCGGATTATTGTACCGAGGTTTCCCGGGTCTTGAACGCCGTCGAGAGCGAGGATGAGCCCCCCACAGACCCCTCCCGACCTCCCCACAGGGGAGGGGTTACCTTCCGGATGGTTTTGTCCTCCCCCTGTGGGGGAGTTAGAGGGGGTCTTGGTAGGGCTTTTGAATACAGCAAGCATTTCCTGCGGATGTTTCAGAAAACTTACCTGCTTTATTTCCTCTATGTCGTTGAGCAGAATCTCAGGCTCTTGGTATTTCATGAACTCGCGCACAGCCTTCGGACCCTCCACAACAAACAAGCCGTGGCGGTCGCGATATTTCTTTTGCTCAAGCGAGCGTATGAGTTTCTTTTGTGCGTTTGTGAGCATCTCAATTATGAATTACGCATTAAAGAGCTTTCAGTTCATTGATTCTTGCATGCGGATCGTCGGTGCGGAACACATAACTGCCTGCCACCATCACGTCAACTCCAGCTTCAGCAAGGCGTGGGGCGGTCTCATTCTGTACGCCACCGTCAACCTCAATGAGTGCCTTTGAACCCTTGCGTGCGATGAGTTCACGCAGTTGTTTTACCTTGTCTATTGTATTCTCAATAAACTTCTGTCCGCCGAAGCCTGGATTAACACTCATGAGAAGTACCATGTCCACATCTTGGATGATGTCTTCAAGCATACAAATCGGTGTTGCAGGATTGAGTGTTACGCCAGCTTTCATGCCAGCATCGTGTATTTCCTGGATGGTGCGGTGCAGATGTGTGCATACTTCGTAGTGGACATTCATCATCATTGCACCGAGAGCAGCAGTCTGCTTGATGTATCGTTCTGGCTGAACAATCATGAAGTGCACGTCCAAAGGCTTCTGGCAAATAGTTGCAACCTGCTCAAGAACAGGAAAGCCAAAGGAAATGTTTGGCACGAACTTTCCGTCCATCACGTCAAGATGGAGCCAGTCAGCATTGCTTGTGTTAAGCATTTCTATATCCTTGCGAAGGTCCAGGAAGTTGGCTGCAAGGAGAGAAGGAGAAACGAGCATTGTTTTTCTTGGAGATAAAATTATTCAAAATCACATTTGCAGAAAAGGCAGTGTAGGCTTTCCTGCAAAAGTGCTGTTAGTTTACGCAATAACCGATAGTCTGGTTATTAGTTTTAATCACTCTGAATGTGTGAGCAAATTCACGAATGAATGATAGTGTTCGTTCAGAAGGTGTAGAATTTTGTAAAGGAGTAGAATTTGGCATAGGCAATTGGTTTTAGTTCAAGCAAGTAAAGTTCTTAACTTGCATTAGTCTATATAAAAAACGAATATATGTAAAGAATATTTTATGTTTGGTGTAAAAAAAATAAAAAAATATTTGCTGGTTCAGTAATTATTGTTAACTTTGCAGCGCAATGAAGGGCAAAAATGCTTACATAATGTAACAAAAAGTCCTCAAAATCTTACATTTTTCTATGAAATCAGTTAATTATATTGCATGGTGGTGGCGCAACTCAGGATTGAAAAAGTCGTGAGAAGCATCCCTCGTATGCCTTATAATTGAAAGGAAAATACAAAAAAGGGTCTGTTGCTTATCGCGACAGACCCTTTTAAAATTATAACCAACCAAAACTATGAAACAATATCTTGATAAAGTGCTTGCTGGCGAACCTCTCCGCCGCGAAGAGACAAAGGACATTCTCGTAAACATTTACGAGCAGAAGTATAACGATGTGCAGATTGCTGCCATGCTTGCCATGCTTCAGATGCGTGGTGTTACCGTTGATGAGCTCCTCGGTTTCCGCGATGGTATCCTCGAAACTGGTGTGCCTGCCCTTCTCAATGCTGACCGTTATGTGGATATCGTAGGTACTGGTGGCGACCAGAAGAACACCTTCAACATCTCTACTTGCTCTTGTTTCGTAGTGGCAGGTGCGGGCTATAAGGTGGCAAAGCATGGTAACGTTGCTGCCACTTCAACATCAGGCGCTTCGGATGTTATCCGTATGCACGGCGTGCAGTTCACGAACGACCTCGACCAGCTCAACCGTTCCATAAACGAATCTGGCGTCGTTTACCTCCACGCGCCATTGTTTGCTAAGGCAATGAAGTTTGTTGCGCCTATCCGTAAGCAGATAGCATTCCCAACACTCTTCAACCTTCTCGGTCCTATGGTAAACCCATCGCAGCCAGCTTGCCAGGTTCTCGGTGTTGCAAATCTCGACCAGCTCCGCCTTTACACTAATGTTTGTCGCCGTCTCGGACTCGACTTCGGTATCGTAAACTCTATCGATGGCTACGACGAGATCTCTCTCACTGGCGATTTCAAGGTGTCAACAAACAAGGTTGAGCAGATCTATAACGCATCCAACTTCGGCCTCCCATTCACAAAGGAAGAAGAACTCTATGGCGGAGCAACTCAGGAAGAGGCAATGAAGATCTTCGATAACGTGCTTGACAACTGCGCAACAGAGTCGCAGAAGAATGTCGTTATGATGAACTCAGCCCTCGCAATCACCGTTGTTGACCAGTCAAAGTCGCTCGAAGAAGCCCTCGTAATGGCTAAGGAATCCATCGAAAGCGGCAAGGCTAAGCAGGTTCTCAAGAAGTTCATTGAAATTAACTCATAAACTTTTAAACCGTTAAAACACATAAACATCCTTGATCAAAGGTCAAGGCTTGGTTAGGCTTTATGGCAGATATACTCGACCAGATAATAGCAGACAAACGCATAGAGATAGCTCTTGCTAAAGAGCGTCTCTCGGAAACTGACATCCACAAGCTATGGGAAAGCAAGGCGTCAGAGTTGGAAAAATATCATCCATCGCTTGCAAAGGCGTTGGTAAACGCTCCTGGTGGTGCCGGCATCATCTCAGAATTCAAGCGTAGGTCGCCATCAAAAGGTTGGATAAAGGAGGAAGGTCGTGCAGACATCATCCCTATCTCTTACCAACAGAACGGCGCTGCGGCACTTTCCATTCTCACTGACGAAAAGTATTTCGGCGGAAAGGATGAGTTTATTGTAACAGCTCGCCAGAGCGGAGTCACTATTCCTATATTATATAAGAACTTCGTGGTCGATGAATACCAGCTTTTCCAGGCGACTCTCTGTGGCGCTTCTGCCGTTCTTCTCATCGCTGCCGACCTTAAGAAACCTGAGTGCAAGGCACTTCTTCTGACGGCTCATGAGCTCGGACTAGAGGTACTCCTAGAGATGCACAGTGAAGAGGAACTTGAATATGCAGAACTCGAGCCGGATGTTTGTGGCATAAACAACCGTAACCTCGGTTCTTTCGTCACTGATGTTCAGAACTCCTTCCGTCTTTCAGCCCTTCTTCCAAAGGACGCAGTGAAGGTAAGCGAGAGCGGCATCAGCAATCCGGAGACTGTCAAGCTCCTCATTCAAGCTGGCTTCAACGGTTTCCTTATCGGCGAAAATTTCATGAAGACGGCTAATCCAGGCGAGTCATTAAAAGAATTCATTAATAATATAAACAACTAATATTGCTGTTCCCACCACAGCATATTACTCCCCTCCCATTAGGGGGAGGGGTAGGGGGTGGGGCTTCTATGATAATCAAAGTATGCGGAATGCGCGAAGCGCAGAATATTGACGAAGTTGCAGCTCTTGGCGTTGACCTTATCGGTCTTATTTTCTATCCAAGAAGCAGACGCTATGTATCACAACTCCCAACAAGAGCTGGCATCATCCCTGATAGAGCAGGGCAGGGCCAGAGCACAGCACCAGTGAAGAAGGTTGGTGTTTTCGTTGACGACATGCCACAAACCATTCTTACTCGCGTGGTGAACTATGGTCTTTCGTATGTTCAGCTCCATGGAAACGAATCGCCAACGATGATTGAGAACCTTAAGCGAACACTCGTTCCAGACTTCGTTCCGGAGATTGGAATCATCAAGGCGTTGAGCGTTCAGAGCGAAGAGGATGTAGAACGATGGCGCCAGTATGAAGGACTCGTTGACTACTTCCTTTTCGACACCAAGTGTCCTACAGTCGGTGGCAGTGGCAAGCGTTTCAACTGGGACCTCCTGAAAGCATACGACGGCAACATTCCGTTCCTCCTTTCAGGCGGCATCGGACTTGAGGACCTTGACGACCTCAAGGCATTCTCTCATCCAATGCTTGCTGGCTACGACCTCAACTCAAAGTTTGAAGATGCTCCGGCACTTAAAAACATAGAAAAGATCAAGGAGTTCATCGAAAAAATCCAGACCCCCTACCCCCCCCAAGGGGGAACTTTTAATAGTCTTTTCCCTAAGATATAATATTTAGCACAAAATAAAACTCTTAACCCTCCAGAGTATAAAATCTCCTCCCCTTGGGGGAGGTTGGGAGGGGTCTATATGAACAAGATAAACTCCCTTTTCCAGAACCGCGGCGACCGCAAGCTGCTCTCGCTGTATTTCTGTGCAGGCTGTCCAACCCTCGAAGGCACAGCCGATGTCATAAAGACCCTTGAACGCCGAGGCATAGACATGATAGAGGTCGGCGTTCCTTTCTCCGACCCAATGGCTGACGGTCCTGTCATCCAAGGTGCTGCTACACAGGCATTAAAGAACGGTATGACCCTCCGTAAGCTCTTCTCGCAGCTCGAAACCATCAAGGACGAAGTGAAGATTCCGCTCATTCTCATGGGTTATCTCAATGTGATGATGCAGTATGGCTTCGAGGCTTTCTTCAGCAAGTGCAAGGAAGTTGGTGTCTCTGGTGCCATCATCCCAGACCTTCCTTTCAAGGATTATCTCGAGCTGAAGCCTATTGCCGACAAGTACGACATCCGCATCATCATGCTCATCACTCCAGAGACTACCGAAGACCGCATCCGCTTCATCGACGAGAACACCGACGGCTTCATCTATATGGTAAGCTCAGCCTCTACAACAGGTGCGCAGAAGTCTTTCGACGAGGCAAAGCAAGAGTATTTCCAGCGCATCAATGCCATGAACCTCCGCAACCCTCGCATGATAGGTTTTGGTATCAGCAACAAGCAGACACTCGAATCTTCTCAGCAGAACGCTGCCGGAGCCATAATCGGTTCTAAGTTCGTTAACCTCCTCAGCGAAGCCAACGGCGACGCCGAACTCGCAATGGATAAACTCTACGAGGCGCTAACGACCCCCTAACCCCCCAAGGGGGAACTTTTAATAGTTTACATTTATGAAGGCAAGATTTGTAACAGCAGATCCTGGTTATTATAGTTTGCTAAAGACATTTGCTGATAAAAACAAAGAACATCAGACAGATGCAGAGCAACTATTATGGTATTACCTTTCTAATAATAATTGGGGACTAAGATTTCGCCGACAGTATATTATTGGTACATATATTGCTGATTTTGTCTGCTTAAAGAGTAATACTATTATAGAGATAGATGGTGGTTATCATTCTCAGGAATGTCAGCAAGCCAAAGATTTGATTAGAACTACTAATCTTGAGCAGATGGGGTTTAAGGTTATACGATTCACTAATGAACGAGTATTCTCGGACCTTTCTGCTGTCTTAGATGAAATATTCAATTTTGTTGTTAAACATTTAGATATAAAATAGAGCTCTTAACCCTCCAGAGTATAAAAACTCCTCCCCTTGGGGGAGGTTGGGAGGGGTCGATTATGAATTTTTTCGTTGATGAAAACGGATTCTACGGCAACTACGGTGGTGCCTACATCCCAGAAATATTATACAAGACAGTAAAAGACCTTGAGGCTGCTTATAAGCCTATCCTCGACAGCGAGGAGTTCAAGCAGGAATATCACGCTCTGCTGAAGGATTACGTCGGCCGTCCTTCGCCTCTCTACTATGCAAAGCGCATGTCGGAGAAGTACGGCTGCCAGCTCTACCTCAAGCGTGAAGACCTCAACCACACTGGTGCTCACAAGATTAACAACGCTCTCGGTCAGATTCTCCTTGCGAAGAAGATGGGCAAGACTCGCATCATCGCCGAGACTGGTGCCGGTCAGCATGGTGTTGCTACAGCTACAGCCTGCGCACTTATGGACATGCCTTGCACCGTTTATATGGGTGCTCTCGATGTTCAGCGTCAGC
>JAKSLI010000023.1 GCA_024401305.1 Bacteroidaceae bacterium
AACGCTTGAAGACTGCTTCCTGCAATGCCTTCGGACGCTCCATAAGGCTATTGAGATTCTTCATGGCATAGAGCCACTTGTCCATGAGAGTAACAAGTTCCTCTTCGGTCTTGCGGAACTTAGGCATCTCAAGATAGACGTAGGTGAGCTTATCGTAGAAAAGCTTCTGCGATTTAGTGTCGAAGAGTTTCACCTCATGGTGCATGTAGTTCTCGTCGGTATCATCGAAGGTAAAATTCAGGATTCCGATGGTATATACCTTCTTCAGCTCAAAGTTCCAAGGACCTTTGGGAGCCTGTTCCTGGATAGGGAACGTAGAATAGTAGATGCTCCTATCCTTGAAATACTCCTGCTCCGCCTTCTGCATCTCAATAAGGAACTTTTCGCCTTTCGTGTTCTCGCAATACACGTCAAACACAGCCTTGCGGTCAGCTATGGCATGCCCCAAGTGCTCGGTGTTGAGATAGGTAACATCAAGTATCTCCTCCTCACCATCAAAAAGGGAGTTGAGGAAGCCGATAAGGCACTCCTTGTTCGCCTCCGTACCAAACAGTTTCTTGAAGGCGAAGTCGGTATAGAAGTTAGCGTATTTCTCGTGAGTTGCAGATATTGGCATAATGCGTATAATTTCTTATTGGGTGCAAAGTTATAGATATTTTCCCTAACCTCCAAACAATTCCGCGATTATTTCTCGCTGAGCCATAACATTCATTACTCGTTGAAAATATTATTTCTCGCATGAAAATGCCGAAAGGTGCGACATACCATAAACGTATGCCGCACCTTTCTTGCTAGAGAGAAAACTTATTACTGTATTTTGTTCATGTAATCTACAAATGGTCAGTACAGTGACCTGTCACCTGTCTCTCGCGGAACCATCCCTGAGATTCAATCAGCGAATATCATCCAATTATTTCCGCTATTGTATGGCATTTTGCCATTTCTTCAAGCCATAAGTCTCTGTCGGGCTGCTCTAAGGTATTAATCCTTTTGATAACGAGTTCATTTAATTCAGAGAAAGTCATAGTCTTGCCCAGATCTTCAAAGACAAGTTCCTCCTTGCCAAAATGAAGAATTCTTCTTATAAAGCTGTCACATTTTTTTGTCCCTACCAGCTTGAATAATTTTCCTTGTCCATTTACATACACATGTCCCAGATAATCTCTTTCAAAATAAGAGATTTCCTTTGCATAATGAAAGCTATCTCCTATGAAAGTCTGTTCTATATTGTCTTCATTTAGAGACGTCATTGATACATTTAAAAGAGGATACAATTTTTCTTCCATAAATATATAAGAATTAGCAAATTAATAAATTCCATTATACAATTTGAGTGTTCCTGCGGGGTCACGGAACTATCCCCGTGCCCCATAACCGTATGCCGCACCTTCCTTGCTAGAGAGAACTTATTATAGTGTTTTATGTTGCGGAACAGCTCCTGCAATCAACTAATGGTCAGTACAGCGCCCCCTGTACTACCTCACGCTGATGGAAGTTTTATTATTTCACGCAGAAAACGCAGATGTTGTAGATGATTGTTTCAATAGGTACAGTGACCTGTCTCCTGTCCTTCAGAAGGTTCCAAAGGAATAGCCAATGATATTATTCCAAATGCGCCCCCCTGTTTATCTCTTATATCGGGATCAACAATTTCCGAGAAAGGAGCAATATGGTGTATGTCCTTATATACTGCCAATTCCAAGATGACGCTCTTTGGTTTTGACTTTATATCAATTCGCTCAGCATCACTTAAAGACTTATATCGATTTTCAGGGGATTCTATATGAATATCCTTGATATAGTCCGTAGAGTGGAAGGCTTCTTTTTCCATTGACAGCATATAGTTTGATTCTGGTGCCAAGGGGGTAAAAAGGTAGCCTATCTGATGAAAACGAATGTAGCGATCTTCATTCATTCTTATAACATCATGAAGCATGCCTGCAACTCCCAATTCGCTGACAATAGGTATTAGTGAAAGCTTGTATGTGTTGACACTCTTGTCATACCTGTGGAACAAGTAAGAATAATATGGCAATTTTTGCACGATTGTCCCGTCATTCTTCTTGAAGGAAAAGCCGTTTATTGGAACAAGATAGCTATCCAAGAGATACAGGGTATCCTGTGTGTCGTTGTGGATGTTAAAAATATAATTAATGGAATCTTCCTTTGCCAATGTAATTGTAACACCCGACATACCCCATGCATTCATGCACCCAAGCATAAAAGCAATTAGAAGTTTAAATTTAATAAATTTCATATTTACCTTTTATATTTGTTATGTTCTTCATCATGAGGGTCACAGGGACAATACTGTCCTCCTGTCCTTTCCCTCAGTCAAGTTCATATTCTGTATATGTCATATACTTACTATCTTCTACCAAGTACATGAAATCACGAGGGATATATAATCTGTTTTTATACAAAATATACGGACCTGGTGTGCCTTGGGCAATTTTGTATTCAGTATTCTTTTTATTATTTATAAGTCTTTCTCCTATTATCCAAGGTCCAATTATCGCATCAATAGTCTCGAGGCGATAATCGTTTCTGTCAGACTCGTTAACAAATAGCAGTGTTTCTTGTGTCACTTCACAGAAATCAGTACTTCTTGATAAATAAGTTTGCACTTCTTTGGGTAGCTCATTGTATGTAAGTGTCCTTGACGGCATGTCGTCAATCTGCTTGTTACATGAGCTACATACTGCAAAAATAAATATAATGAGAAATGGTAGTTGATTCTTCATTTTGTTTATCTCGTTTTATTGATCCAGGTACTAACTCTATTATGTGAATTGTGGAAATCTCCTTTTACTAGCGTAGGATAAATCATTCCAGGATGTGAACAGGGACGGTTCTTCTTCACGTTCTAAGGTGACACATATCCGTCCCCTGTCACATTTTTATTTTATATTACGTTTGTTACTCACAGGTGAGGTTGTTCTCTAACAGAAGGTGGTGGTACAGTGACCTGCCACATGTCCTTTTCTGAGATTCCTGAAGGTGGTACAATGACCTGTCACATGTCCTTCTTAATCAATACAGTAAATCCTTTAATGTAATATATTGATTCGCAGACTTTATTTAACTTTAACCTCAAATCTATTTTCCTTAACTGACTATTTCCCTCCATAGCCGCTAAAGAATCCAATTGGTTGGAAGTATAATGAAGATGATGTTTACCCCCCTTATATATATACCCCATACCATAGGAGCCAGATTTACCTTCTTTTTTAAGATAAGATGTAACTTCACATGGAGGTGTTGTAAAACTCTCATTTTCCATTGCAAGATTATACATTACAGAAAAAGCAGCCCAGTTCAAAATAGTCCAGATTAACAGAGAAAAAATAAAGCTAATTTCTAAAGACCTTTTCAAATAATATAGCAAAGCAAATATTAGAATTAGGATTGAG
This sequence comes from Bacteroidaceae bacterium, assembly GCA_024401305.1. Taxonomy (GTDB): domain Bacteria; phylum Bacteroidota; class Bacteroidia; order Bacteroidales; family Bacteroidaceae; genus Prevotella. Next base: position 3,414 of record JAKSLI010000023.1, read on the forward strand.
TATTTAATGCCTCCATACAGGAAATTTAGACACAAAAAATTATGGGAAATTTCCGAGTCTGTTAACACTGTAGAAATGATTAATGCTATAACTCCTATGCCCCGTGGAAACTTGGGGAGAGTAAAGCTTTTATTTGTTTTATTTCTTTTCATATGTTTTTGGGGTAACTGCAGAAGTGGCAGTTTTTCTAGATTTGTTTATAGCATATCTATTTCTGCCAAGAGGGTCATAGGGACTGGTACCGTGACCCGCTGCATTCTATGTTGATGAAATGTAATCATTCTTGGCTGCAAAGTTAATCAATTATACCATAACCGTCAAACATTTCCATGATTATTCCTCGTAGAGCCATGACATTCGTTTTCCTATTGCCGGAATTGTCTTCTCTTCGACTGTATGTTTCATGTAAACCTCTTGAGTTGTGTCCAACTTCTTGGGTTCACTTCAGACCTGTCCCCTGTCCTCTCGACCTCTTACCTATAATTCACTTTCTACTTTGTAGAAATAGATACCTTCTTCTACTTCTATAAAGATAGGAATATATATAGCAAAGCCTTCTTTTCGTTTTGATACTAGCATACTGCTCGGTCCTCCCTGTAGGTCTTCTTGATATAATGTGTCAACATCATCACATTTTGGAGGCAAACTAGAAAGGTTATCAATAGATATCTCATCAGAGTAGATTCTCCATTTTGACTTTGCTTTATAAATGAGATTCCCATTTCTACTATAGATTTTTTGAAGAAAGTCCCCATTAGGTAGCAACCAAATTGAATCTTTAAAGCATTTATGAGTTTCTGTGTAAGTGCCTATCAAATCTTGTTCTGTATAGAAATTACAACTTCCTAATGTAATAACTATTGTTAATATACATAATACAGCTTTCATGGAATATATAGTGATGTGTCTATCTTGCTTGTGCACAAAGGGGTCTGACCCTTTTGTGCAATTTTTACGAACGAACGAACAAACGAACGAACAAAAATAATGAACTGGAACTACAACCTTTCAAGGAAAGCTTTGGTTGTAGAGAATGACTTGTCTGCCATCGTTGCCCAGAAATCGTTGTAGGAAGCGGTGTTGTTTTCCTTCAAAGGGATGTCGCTGACAACGCGGAAGCTGACGAACTGCACATTATATATGTAACATGTGTGCGCGATGGCTGCGCTCTCCATATCGACTGCCTTGGCATCTGGCACGGTGGCGTGGATGGCTGCCATCTTCTCAACGGAATCAACAAACCAGTCGCCTGTGGCTATCTTGCCGGCGATGACAGTAGCCCCCTCCGACTCCCCCACAAGGGGGAGGGAAGAACCATCGTGGGTATTGATGGAGAGTGCTTTGTCGATGAGTGCTTGCGGAGTGACGAACTCCGACGGCATGCCTTGTATCTGACCTGCGAGGTTCTCTGGTCCGCAATATACATCGTGATACTGGCACGAGCTGCTGACAACAACATCGCCTATCTCGAGGTTTACGTCTGCGCCGCCAGCACAGCCTGAACTTACAACAACATCCGGCTTGAACTCGCTGATGAGATTCGTTGCACCGATGGCTGCATTGACCTTGCCGATGCCGCTGTGCATAAGCAAAACTTCATTGCCTGCAAGAGTGCCTGATGTGCAGTGATTGCCAAGAATATGCACTTCTGTCTTATCGGAAAGGAGCTGCTCAAGGGCATTGAACTCCTTGTCCATTGCTACGATAACGCCGATTTTCATAACAAGCCTCTCCCCCCAGCCCCCTCCCGGCCCCCTCTAACTCCCCCCTTAGGGGGCGAACTAAAGATAGGAGTACCATTTTGAAGGGGGAGTGATATGTTTTGTGGGAGAGATTTATATCACTATATAAAATACTAATTGCCTCATCCTTATAGTGTAATTACTCCCCCTCCCATTATTAGGGGGAGGGGGTAAGGGGGGAGAGGCTTATTTCTGCCTTACAAAAATGTTTATTGGCGAACCTGTAAGCGTCCAGGTCTCGCGAATCTTGTTCTCGAGGAAACGCTTGTAAGGTTCCTTAACATACTGCGGAAGGTTTGCGTAGAACACGAAAGATGGTATCTGTGTGTCCGGAAGCTGTGCGCAGTACTTGATCTTGATGTACTTGCCCTTGATGGATGGCGGTGGTGTTGCCTCGATGATAGGCAGCATCACTTCGTTGAGTTTTGTCGTTCCGATGCGTGCCTTGCGGTTGAGATACACTTCCTTCGCGGTCTCAAGAACCTTGAAGATGCGCTGCTTCGTGAGTGCAGAGGCGAAGATTATTGGAAAGTCCTTGAACGGTGCCATGCGCTCACGAATGGCGTTCGTGAAGGTGTCGATGACAATCTGCGATTTCTCTTCCACGAGGTCCCATTTGTTTACTACGACAACGAGACTCTTGTGGTTCTTCTGTATGAGCTGGAAGATGTTCATGTCCTGTGCCTCAATACCACGAGTGGCGTCGAGCATGAGGATGCAGACATCGCTGTTCTCGATGGCACGGATGGAACGCATCACGCTATAGAACTCAAGGTCTTCTGTCACCTTGTTCTTGCGACGGATGCCGGCAGTGTCAACGAGGTAGAAGTCGAAGCCGAACTTGTCGTAACGAGTGTAGATGCTGTCGCGAGTTGTGCCGGCAATGTCTGTCACGATGTTGCGGTCTTCGCCGATGAAAGCGTTGATGAGTGAACTCTTGCCCGCATTAGGACGACCAACAACGGCAAAGCGAGGAATGCCTTCCTCGAGCGGAGTGTCGGTTTCCTTTGGCAGAGTCTCAAGGATGAGGTCAAGTAGATCGCCAGTGCCAGAGCCTGTAGCGGCAGAGATACACTGCGGTTCGCCAAGACCGAGTTTGTAGAATTCAGCTCCGAGATAGATGCCTTCGTTGTTGTCGATCTTGTTGACAGCAAGTATCACGGGGAGTTTTGTGCGGCGAAGAATCATCGCCACATCCTCGTCCCAGTCTGTTACGCCATTGAGTCCGTCGCACACGAAGAGAATCATCTGAGCCTCTTCAGTGGCAACAATAACCTGCTTGCGAATCTCCTCTTCGAAGATGTCGTCAGAGTTTACTACCCATCCGCCGGTATCTACAACAGAGAATTCACGGCCGCACCATTCGCATTTTCCATACTGGCGGTCGCGTGTGGTGCCGGCTTCATCACTGACAATGGCACTACGGGTTTTTGTTAATCGATTGAAAAGTGTAGATTTGCCCACATTAGGGCGTCCTACAATAGCTACTAAGTTTGACATAAAATAAACCTCCTCAACGGACCCACCCCCCCAACCCCTCCCTTACAAGGAGGGGAGGAATATGCTTCTGTAGATTGGTGGATTTCGTTGAGTGGAATGTGTGAATTAATAATTTGAAATTGATTACATCTTAGCAAGACTATCTCCTCCCCGTCCTGAAAGGAAGGGGTAGGGGGAAGGTCTTTATCTCATCTGTTGTTGTAGAGCAAGAGCCTGCTGTTCAAGTGTCTCTGCCCATTTCTCATCGACATCGTGAGCTACATCTGCACACAGACCGATCATATAGACATAGATGGCTGGATTGATGGATGTGTTGGCACCTGCAGGGAGCGACTGATAGTAAGCGAGATACTGGCTGCAATACTTCAGATAGTCTTCAATGATAGCCTTAGCCTTAGCCTTGTCGCCTGTCTTTGCATAGACTTTAGCAAAAATAATTGCCTGATCCTGGAAGTTGCGTGGCACGTTGTAAGCCGGGATTTCTTTCTCGCTGATGTCTGCAATATTGCGTGCTTTCTTCAGTTCACCCTTGGCGAGAAGATGAGTAGCAAGGTTGGCAAGCATACGACGGTGAGTGTAGCACATGCGCATCACGGTCTCGTCAAGATAGATGCCCTTTGCGCTGAGTCCGCCGAACTTGAAGCGCTTAGAGACATTGTTGTAAGAGCGCTCTGTGTCGAAATTGCGAAGGTTGGCGCCCGCAGCATCCTCCTCAGCTTCGGACATTGTCGTGTTGAAAGGAGTGATACGGTTGGCAAGACCTTCCTGGATGAAGTTGTCGCCGAGGTTCATGAAGTTGTCAGCGCCAACGGTTGTTGCCACATAGAGTGGGCGAGTCCAGTTGTGGTTTGCAAGCATTTCAAGCATCATGAGGTCGTTCTTGTAGAGAGCACGCTTGCCAGAGAGTGAGATGACCATCTTGTCAGGAATCTCCATTCCCTCAGGAATCATCATGCCTGACTTCTTCACAGCCTTCTTGTCAACAGTGAGATAGAGCGTGTCTGTTGGGATAACATGATAGTCCTCATTATCGATGTTCTTGACCCACTTGTCGAGAACGTTGCGAAGTTCGAAAGGCTCTTCGCCCCACTGCTTCTTTGCTTCCTCTGGGTTCTCTCGGTAAATCTGGAGAATCTGCTCCTTGTACTGAGGCTCAATCTGCACATAGTCGTTTGTGCCGGAGCAATATTCGTAGCGCTTCCAAGAGATAGGAAGTGACGGAGAGTCGTAGGCAGGACGAACCATCTGGTCGATGTACCAGTCGGTAGCGAGGTAAGAAAGGTTGCAGACGCGGACATCTGTGTTCTTGCCTTCCACATCCTGAGTGTACCAGAGAGGGAATGTGTCGTTGTCACCGTTTGTGAAGATGACAGGGTTAGTGCCTTCCTGGAGTGAGTTGAGGTAGTTCTGTCCGAAGTCACGGCAAGTGTAGCGGCCTGAGCGATCGTGGTCATCCCATGTCTGGGAAGCCATCTGCACTGGTACGAGCAGACAAGCAGCACCAGCAATGGCAGAGGCTGCAATAGGGTTAAGCTTCACCTTCTTCAAGCCTTCGATGATGCCAAGCACACCGAAACCTACCCAGATGGCGTAAGCATAGAACGAACCTGCGTAAGCATAGTCACGTTCGCGAGGCTGCTGCGGAGTCTGGTTGAGGTAAAGCACGATGGCAAGACCTGTCATGAAGAACAGGAAGCAGACAATCCAGAACTGCTGTATGCCTCGCTTGCCACGGTAAGCCTGGAAGAAGAGTCCGATGAGACCGAGGAGGAGTGGCAGAGCGTAGAACACGTTGTGACCCTTGTTGTTGGCAAGTTCGTCAGGAAGGTTCTCCAAGCCATCCGACCATGGGAGAAGACTGTCGATGAATGGAATACCTGTAATCCAGTTTCCGTGCTCTATTTCTCCATTACCCTGGATGTCGTTCTGGCGACCTGCGAAGTTCCACATGAAGTAGCGCCAGTACATGAAGTTCACTTGGTATGAGAGGAAGAAGCGGAGGTTCTCAGTGAAAGTTGGTATCTTCACTGTAAGCATCTCGCCGCAGCGGTCGTAAGGAACCTCGTTGCCCACTACGCCGCCAAGCCAGCTTTCGTAAGCTCCTGCATGAGCGCTGCTGTGCATACGAGGGAAGAGCACGTTCTGGGCGTAAACATACTTGCGCTTATAGTCAACGATGAAGTATTCGTCCTTCTCGTCCTCCGATTTCTTTTCCTTCTTTGAGTAGATTGGCGCACCCTCCTTGAAGTCTGGACGGCAAGAGTTGCCTTCCGGAATGTAGTTGATTCCGCTGGTATATTGCTGTCCGTAAAGGAGAGGGCTGTCGCCATACTGGTCACGGCTGAGGTAGTTGCCAAGAGTGAAGATGTCTTCTGGAGAGTTCTGGTCCATAGGAGTGTTGGCTGCAGAACGGATAACGATAACCGCATAGCTTGAATAGCCAATCATTATCATCAAGAGAGAGAGAAGGACTGTGTTCTTTACTCGTGAATTGATGACAGCAGAGATTTTCTTTATACACAACAGACCGAAAATGGCTGCTGTAAGAAGGATACCCACGATGCCTGCTCCCCAACCGAAACCGATGCAAGGAATACCGAGCATGAGTACGGAAAGGCAGAAAGAAATGTCCTCGCGCAACTTGTTCTTTTGGTTGTAGCTCTCGTAGATTGCCCAAAGGACAGTGCCGATGAGTGCTGCGATGTAAATGACCTCGCCTGTGTTGAATGGACATCCGAAGACATTCACGAAGAGAAGCTCAAACCAACCTCCGACCTTCACGATGCCTGGAACAACGCCGTAAAGGATGGCTGCGATGAGAATGAACGAGATGCACAGGGCAATGATCGAACCTTTCAGGTCTGCGTTAGGATTTCTCTTGTAGTAATATACAAGGACAATGGCTGGCAGACAGAGAAGGTTGAGCAAGTGAACGCCGATACTGAGACCTGTGAGATAGAAGATCAGCACAAGCCAACGGTCTGCATGAGGCTCGTCGGCATGGTCTTCCCATTTCAGGATAAGCCAGAACACGACGGCTGTGAATGCTGATGAGTAGGCATAAACTTCGCCTTCAACGGCAGAGAACCAGAAGGTGTCGCTGAAAGTGTAAACAAGCGCACCTACCATACCTGCTGCCTCGATTGCAATGAGTGTGCCGAGCGGCATGTTTGCCTCACCCATCTTCATCGCCTGCTTGCAGTCCTTGTCGAGAAGGAGCTTGCGGGCGAGGTTGGTAATCGTCCAGAACAGGAACAGGATACAAGCAGCACTGAGCAGCGCACTCATCGTGTTCACCATTCTTGCCACATCTGACGGATCGCTTGCAAACTGCGAGAAGAGGTTTGCCGTGAGCATGAAGAACGGTGCGCCAGGTGGGTGACCTACTTCGAGCTTGTAGCCCGTAGAAATAAACTCAGGACAGTCCCAGAAACTGGCTGTCGGTTCAATGGTGCTGCAATATACGAAGGCTGCGATGAAGAAAGCCACCCAGCCGCAGATATTGTCCACCAGTCGGAATTGTTTCATATTTTTGTCTTGTTTTGTTTCTGAATTCCCACGCGTAACGCGCGGACAAAATGCGTGCAAAGTTACTAAATAATTGGCTGATAATGATAAACATTAATATTTTTTTAGCTTTTCATTTCATTTTTAGCATTTTATTATTCTATTTCAAATGAAAATTTGTAATTTTGCAGCCCGAATGTGTGCATGTGCGCTATTCATTATATATATTAAGCAACATTGCTGATGTACGATTTATCACAGTTTATACTTGATTTTCAGACAATAAAAGAAAGCGAAGAAACCTTCTCCTTCAAACTCAACGACGAGTATTTCGAGGCAATAGATGCCACAGAGGTGCGAGGCGGAGAGGTTGAATCCACCGTCAAGGTGAGTCGCAAAAACGGCTGTTTCGAAGTAACTTTCTTGTCGGAAGGTGAAGTGGTTGTTGATTGTAGCAGATGTCTTGACCCCGTTAGTCTGCCTGTCAGCACAGAAGACAAACTGATCGTGAAGCTCGGCGAAGAGTTCTTGGACGAAGGAGATGATATCGTCATCATTCCGGAGTTCTCGCAGAAGTTTGATGTAGCTTGGCATATATATGAATTCATCGCGCTCACCATTCCTGTCCAGCATACTCATCCAGAAGGCGAATGCAATAAGGAAATGATGCAAAGGCTCTACGGAACAGAAACCTCTGAAACCGATGAAACCTCTGAAACTCCTGAAACCTCCTCGGACATCGACCCAAGATGGGCAAAACTGGGTAATTTACTAAAGAATAATTAATAATAAAAACTGAAATACAACTATGGCACATCCTAAAAGACGTCAGTCAAAAACACGTACACTCAAGAGAAGAACTCACGACAAGGCAGTAGCTCCAACACTTGCAGTATGCCCTAACTGCGGCGCATACCACATCTACCACACAGTTTGCCCTACTTGCGGTTACTATCGTGGCAAGATTGCTATCGTAATGGACGCAGCAGAATAAGAGAGTTTTTCCAACACAAAAATGTGGGGACTGACTACAATCAGCCCCTTCTATTTATTTTATTATGAGCAAAATTAACGCAATAATCACTGGCATTGGAGGCTATGTTCCTGAGTATATCCTTGACAACGAGGAACTCTCACGAATGGTAGATACCAATGACGAGTGGATTATGACGCGTGTAGGTATCAAAGAGCGCCGAATCCTCAAAGAAGAAGGACTCGGCACATCTTATATGGCACGTAAGGCTGCCAAGCAACTCCTTCAGAAGACTGGCGTAGATCCAGATTCTATCGACGCGCTTATCGTTACAACCTCTACTGCCGACTACAAGTTCCCCTCAACAGCCTCTATCGTAATAGGTAAGCTTGGTCTCAAGAATGCCATGGCTTTCGATTTCTGGGCTGCATGCTGCGGATTCCTCTACACGCTCGATGTGGCTGCTTCTATGGTAAAGAGCGGTCATTATAAGAAGGTTATCGTTATCGGTGCCGACAAGATGTCGTCTGTTGTTGACTACACAGACCGTGCTACTTGTCCGCTCTTCGGCGACGGTGCTGCTGCTGTGCTTGTTGAGGGTACAGAAGAAGAGAACATCGGTGTATTGGATCACCACTTCCGCACTGACGGTTCTGGTCTTCCTTTCCTCCACCTCAAGGCAGGCGGTTCTGTTTGTCCAGCAACACACTTCACTGTTGACCACCGTATGCACTACCTCTATCAGGAAGGTCGTACAGTTTACCGCTACGCAGTGTCAACTATGAGCGAGGACTGCGCAATCATCGCTGAACGCAACAATCTTGACGAGAACAACATCCGTTATGTCGTTCCTCATCAGGCTAACATGCGAATCATCGAGGCTGTTGCAAAGCGTCTCAAAGTTAGCATGGATCACGTGATGGTGAACATTGAGCACTTCGGTAACACTTCTGCCGCAACCATTCCGCTTGCACTTTGGGAGCATGAGAAGAGTCTCAAGAAGGGCGACAACCTCATCCTTACTGCATTTGGTGCTGGTTTCGTTCATGGCGCTTCTTACTTGAAGTGGGCTTACGATGGCGACCAAAAGTAAAAAGTTACAACGGTAATAGAACCAACAAATAATAGTGTCCGGTGAAATAACGCGTGTATTTTACCGGACATTTTATATTTGCGATTAAAAACCATACATTTATTTCGTTTTTTTACCGATAAATTAGTACTTTTGCAGCGTTTGTATTTTAACCAATTTGTATCCTGAATGAAATGAAATTATCGGTCATAACAATTAACTATAACAATCTAGCCGGATTGCGAAAGACGATAGATAGTGTTTTGACCCAAACTTCCCGCGAGTTTGAGTGGATAATAATTGACGGAGGTTCTACCGATGGCAGTCGTGTGTTGCTGGAAAAGAATGCCGAGAAGATTGATTATTGGGTGAGCGAACCGGATAAGGGCATATATAATGCCATGAACAAAGGAATAAATGTTGCCAAAGGTGATTATTTCTTGTTCCTGAATTCTGGGGATTTCTTTGCGTCGCCTGATGTCGTCAGGAACATTCTTCCGCATCTATGTGAAACAGATTATGTTATAGCAAATGTTGCGTCTATAGATGCACAAGGAAAAATTGGACAGCCTACAAATTATGTGGGTTTCATCTCTGGAGATAAAAAATTCTGGTATAATTCTACGGTAAGTCATCAAGGTATGTTCATCAAGGGACAGACCCTAAAAGACAATCCTTACAACGAAAGTCACAAGATTGTTGCCGATTGGGAGCATGCTTTTATTCAACTTATTGTGAAAAATGGTACTTTCAAGGTTGTTGAAAACTATGTCGTGAATGTCTTGGACGGTGGTTTCTCCATGGTAAATGCACAAGCCAGGGAAAAAGAAAGAAAAGAAGTGGCGGAATTGTACTTTTCAAGAGAATTCCTAGACAAGATGTTCTTGGAGTCGTTAATGACTCGAAAGTATAAGAATTATGCTGCTGACATAGCAAGCGTGGCATGTGCCATAGGCATGAATACCAGCTATTCAGACGATAAACTTAGCGAGATTCTTGAGCCTTATAGGAGTGTTATTACTAAAAATGGCTCGATACAAGTTCGCTTGTTCAATTGGCTTAATCTTCATAAATGCCGATTCCTTACAAAGAAAATCGTGGAGTACAAAACAAAAAGCCATATTCCAATGTAATCTTGGAATATGGCTTTTTAATGTTATTGGATTTACTTTACATTAACCATTTTTTAATTCTGTCGATAGCTTCCTCGCAGTTTTCGCGATTACCGAACGATGTGAGGCGGATGTAGCCTTCGCCGGCAGGACCGAAACCAACACCAGGTGTGCAGACAACATGTGCGCTGTAAAGCATCTGCTCGAAGAAACGCCATGAAGTTTCGCCGTTAGGAGTCTTGACCCAAAGGTAAGGTGCGTGTTCGCCGCCATAGACCTTGAAGCCGCAACCTACGAGGGCTTCACGCATGATCTTTGCATTCGTCATGTAGTAGTCGATGACTTCCTTCACCTGCTTCTTGCCTTCTGGTGAATAGATGGCTTCTGCACCACGCTGAGAAATGTAGCTTGTGCCGTTGAACTTTGTGCACTGGCGACGCTCCCAAAGTGGGTTGAGTTGATAACGAGTACCGTCGAGAGCTGCTACCGTGAGTTCCTTTGGCACTACGGTGTAACCGCAACGAACGCCTGTGAAACCAGCAGTCTTTGAATAGCTGTGGAACTCTATTGCCACCTTCTTTGCACCGCGAATCTCATAGATTGAATGAGGAATCTTGTCGTCCTGGATATATGATTCGTAAGCAGCATCGTAGAAGATGAGCACATCGTTCTTGATGGCGTAGTCAACCCACTTTTTCAGTTCTTCCTTGGTGATGACTGTTCCCGTTGGATTGTTTGGGTAGCAGAGATATACGATGTCAACCTTATGGTCAGGAATACTTGGTACGAAATCGTTCTGCTCGTTGCAAGGAAGGTAAGTGATGTTGCTCCAACGACCGTCCTGATTAATACCTGCACGACCAATCATGATGTTTGAGTCAATATATACAGGGTAGATTGGGTCTGCAACGCCCACGCTGTTATCCCAGCGAACGAGTTCCTGGATATTTCCTGTGTCGCTCTTTGCGCCGTCGTTCACAAAGACTTCAGAAGGGTCAAGCTTTACGCCACGAGGTGCGAAATCGTTCTTGATGATTGCTTCGCGAAGGAAATCGTAACCTTGTTCAGGTCCGTAGCCGCGGAATGTTTCGGAACTGCCCATCTCATCGACAGCCTTGTGCATCGCTTCGAGCACGGCAGGTGCAAGAGGTTGTGTAACATCGCCTATGCCGAGGCTGATGATGTTTGCCTTCGGATTCGTAGCCTTGAATATGTTAACCTTCTTCGCTATGTCGGCAAAGAGATAGTTCTTCGTGAGTTTTAGGAAATGATCGTTTATAAGTGCCATATATTTTGGTTGCCTGTAAGTTTGTAGTCTGTAGTTTGTTTCTTCGCCAAAGTTGTTTTTTCTTCATAACAAAGGCGAAACTTTCTGCAAAATTACGAAATTATTTCTTATTATTCAAGAAATTGTCAACTTTTATTGCAGTTGCTCTACCGCTTGCCATTGCGCGGACAACGAGAGAAGCTCCGTTAGCAGCGTCACCACATACGAAAACGTTGTCGGCATACTGTGGATGTTCTGGCTTGAGGAAGCCCATTGCGAGAAGTACGAGCTCTGCCTTGATAATCTCTGGTTCGCCAGCTTCCACCATGATTGGACGACCACCTTCTGGGTTTGGTTTCCAGTCGATTGGCTGAACCTTTACGCCTGTAAGCTTACCATCCTTGCCGATGAATTCAAGTGTGTTGATGTTCCAGCGACGAACGCAACCTTCCTCATGAGAAGTAGTAGTCTTCAAGACGCGTGGATAGTTTGGCCATGGGTTCTGTGGATCTTCTGGACCTTCCACTGGCTTTGGCATGATTTCTATCTGAGTAACGCTCTTGCAACTCTGACGGTGAGAAGTACCGATACAGTCAGAACCAGTATCACCACCACCGATTACGAGTACGTTCTTACCCTTTGCCGTAACACGATCTTCCTTTGAGAATTCCATGCCAGCAAGTACGCGGTTCTGCTGAGAGAGCATTTCAAGAGCAAGGTGAACGCCCTTGAGTTCGCGTCCTGGAATGTTGAGGTTGCGAGCTGTTGGAGTACCGGTGGAAACGACAACTGCTGCATATTCATTAGCGAGTTCCTGAACCTTTGCTTCGTCAACATCCTGATTGAACTGGAACTCAATGCCTTCTTCCTTCATCACGTTCAAGCGACGAGTGATTACAGACTTGTTGAGCTTGAAGTTTGGAATACCATAGCGGAGAAGACCACCAGCATCCTCGTTCTTCTCGAAGACAGTTACACTGTAGCCCATCTTGTTAAGACGGTTTGCTGCAACAAGTCCGGCAGGACCTGCGCCTACAACAGCTACTTTCTTGCCGTTGCGCTCGTACTGCTGTGGAGTAATCCAACCTTCGCGCCAAGCAGCTTCTGTGATTGAACTTTCATTCTCGCGGTTTGTTGTAGCGGCGAAGTCAGTGAGGTTATGCACGCAAGCCTTCTCACAAAGAGCAGGACAGATGCGTCCAGTGAATTCTGGGAAATCGTTTGTTGAGTTGAGAAGGCGGTAGGCAAGCTCCCATTCGCCTTTGGCAAGAGCTGCGTTCCATTCCGGTGCCTTGTTGCCGAGTGGACAAGCCCAGTGGCAGAAAGGTACACCGCAGTCCATACAGCGTGATGCCTGTTCTTTACGGTCGTGAGAGTTGAGTGTCTGTTCAACCTCTCCGAAGTCTTGTATTCTATCGTGTATTGGTCTGTGACCAGCTTCTTTACGTTCTATCATAAAAGCCCCACCCCCGCCCCTCCCCATGATGGGAGGGGAGTGATATGCATTTGAGCGGATGGATATATCACATTTTATTTTCTATGATAATCTTTTCTTTAATAATATTAGCCTCACCTTGAAAGGTAATTCTTCCCCTCCCATCATGGGGAGGGGTTAGGGGTGGGGCTTACTCCTGAGATATCAGTCTAAGTTTCTCCTGAAGTTGCTTCATCTTTTCCTCCTGGAGTACGCGCTTGTACTCGATTGGAGTTACCTGAACGAAGTCGTCAACATAGCGGTTCCAGTCGTCGAGCATCTTGCGAGCAAGGGCAGAACCAGTGTAGAGGTAGTGCTGACGGATGAGTTCGTGGAGTTCCTTGCGAGAAGTTGCGTCCTCGATAAGGCTGATTTCCACCTGATCCATGTTACAGAAGTAGTCGAAGTTGTGGTTCTTGTCCCAAACGTATGCAAGACCACCAGACATACCAGCTGCGAAGTTGCGTCCTGTTTCACCGAGAACTACCACGCGACCGCCAGTCATGTATTCGCAGCAGTGGTCGCCAGCACCTTCGATAACGGCAATGGCACCTGAGTTACGAACACCGAAACGCTCACCGACGCGACCATTTACATAGAGTTCACCGCTTGTTGCGCCATAAAGACCAGTGTTACCAGCGATGATATTGTTCTCTGCTACGAAGTCAGAGTTGCTGCGAGTAGGAGGCATGATAGAGATGCGACCGCCAGAAAGTCCCTTTCCGAAGTAGTCGTTTGTCTCGCCTTCAAGCTTGATGTTGATACCATTTACGGCGAAAGCACCGAGCGACTGACCTGCAGAACCCTTGAACTTGATGTTGATGGTTGAATCCGGCAAACCTTCCTCGCCGTATTTCTTTGCAATTGCACCTGAGAGCATTGTACAAAGAGCGCGGTCTGTGTTCTTGACAGCGTAGTCGAGGTTGATTTCCTCCTTGCTATCGATGGTCTGGGCACAAGCCTTGAGAATCTCTTCGTCCTTGACAGTCTCAAGCTTAGAGAACTCGCCACGATCCCAGTAGAGCTGACCTTCCTCCTTGTGGAGAAGGCGAGAGAAGTCTATTGTGCCTTGCTTTGTATGAGGATCAGCAGCATGAACCTCGATGAGGTCTGTGCGACCGATGATGTCCTTCAATGACTTGACGCCGATTTCAGCGAGATATTCGCGAGTCTGCTCTGCGAGATATGTGAAGAAGTTTACGACATATTCTGCGCGACCACGGAACTTCTTGCGGAGTTCCTCGCTCTGTGTAGCAACACCTACAGGACATGTATTTGTGTTACACTTACGCATCATGAGACAGCCGAGAACGATGAGTGGCAATGTACCGAAAGAGAACTCATCAGCACCGAGCATAGCCATTAAGATTACGTCGCGAGCAGTCTTGAGCTGACCGTCTGTCTGGAGGCGAACCTGACCACGAAGGCCGTTGAGAACGAGAGTCTGCTGAGTTTCTGCGAGACCGATTTCTGGCGAGATACCAGCGAAGCGCATAGAGCTTGCAGGAGAAGCACCAGTACCACCTTCAGCACCTGAGATTACGATCAAGTCTGCCTTAGCCTTTGCAACACCGGCAGCGATTGTACCAACGCCACTCTCAGCAACGAGCTTCACGCTGACAGCTGCTGTCGGGTTGACGTTCTTGAGGTCGAAGATGAGCTGTGCAAGGTCTTCGATAGAGTAGATATCGTGGTGAGGTGGAGGAGAGATAAGAGTGATTCCTGGGATGGCGTTACGAGTCTTCGCGATGATCTTGTTCACCTTGAAGCCCGGAAGCTGACCGCCTTCACCAGGCTTTGCGCCCTGAGCCACCTTAATCTGGATTTCCTCTGCGTTTACGAGATATTCAGCAGTCACACCGAAACGACCAGAAGCAATCTGCTTTGTCTTGCTTGAAAGGCTAACACCGTCAACATCAGAGTGATAGCGAGCATTGTCCTCACCACCTTCACCTGTGTTGCTTCGTGCGCCAAGCTTGTTCATTGCGATACAGAGAGCCTCGTGAGCCTCGATAGAAAGAGCGCCGAATGACATCGCACCAGTCACGAAATGCTTCACGATGCTTTCAACTGACTCAACCTCTTCGATAGGAGTTGGCACGGCAGCCTTCTTGAAACCGAGGAAGTCGCGGAGGAAGATTGGCTTCTCCTTCTTGTCAACAACCTCTGACCACTCCTTGAACTTCTTGTAAGAACCAACGCGAGTTGCGAGCTGGAGCATTGTGATTGTCTCTGGATTCCAAGCGTGGTCGATACCGTCCTTGCGCCAAGCGAAGAGACCATTATTAGGGAGGATTTGCTGATTTGCTGATTTGCTGATTTGTTGATTGAATGCGTCAGTGTGGAGCTGTGAGTATTCCTTTGCAATATCACGAAGTCCGACACCACCGATTGTGCTGCTGTCTGTGCCGAAATATTTCTTGAGAACAGCCTCAGAGATACCGATAGCCTCGAAGATCTTAGCGCCACGGTAAGAACGGATAGTAGAGATACCCATCTTAGACATGATCTTCTTGAGACCCTTGTCAACAGCATTTATATAGTGCTTCTCGGCAGTTGCATATTCCTCCTGAATCTTATGACGCTTTACGAGGTCATTGATTACTGCGAATGTCATGTAAGGACAGATGGCACTTGCACCATAACCGAGGAGAAGGGCAGCGTGCATAACCTCGCGGATTTCACCAGACTCTACGATAAGAGCTGTCTGGACACGCTTACCAACGCTGATGAGGTAGTGGTGAACAGCAGAAACTGCGAGGAGTGAAGGGATTGCTGCGTGCTTCTCGTCGATGTCGCGGTCTGAGAGGATGATGTAGTTTACACCTTCGTCAACGCTTTCTTCTGCCTTCTTGCAGAGGTTGTCGAGAGCTGCCTGGAGACCGTCTTCGCCCTTAGCCTTCTCAAAGAGGATAGGAAGCTTGAGGGTGTTGAAGCCCTTGTAGCGGATGTTGCAGAGAATGTCAAGCTGAGTGTTTGTGAGCACTGGCTGTGGCAAACGCACCATCTTGCAGTTTGACTCGTCTGGAGTAAGGATGCCGGAACCTACGCGACCGATATATTCTGTGAGAGACATTACGAGTTCCTCACGGATAGGGTCGATGGCAGGGTTTGTTACTTGGGCGAACTGCTGGCGGAAATAGTTGAAGAGAATCTGTGGGCGATCAGAGATTACGGCAAGCGGAGTGTCGTTACCCATTGCGGCAACAGGCTCTTGTCCGTTGACAGCCATCGGAACGATAGTCTTGTCGATATCCTCCTGGCCATAGCCGAACACGCGAAGCTTCTGGTCGAAGTTCTCAACGGAATTGTCAACCTTACGACCGCTCTTCAGCTTCTCAAGCTGGATACGGTTTGTAGAAAGCCACTGGCGGTAAGGATGTTCTGTAGCGAGCTGCTCCTTGATTTCGCCGTCGTAGTATATCTTGCCTTCCTTTGTGTCGATAAGAAGAATCTTACCAGGCTGGAGGCGACCCTTGTTTACAACATCAGATGGTTCGAAATCCATTACGCCAACCTCGGAAGCAACGACCATCATGCCGCTCTTCGTGATAGTGTAACGGCTTGGACGAAGACCGTTTCTGTCGAGCATACCGCCGGCATAGCGACCGTCAGAGAACATGAGGGCAGCAGGACCGTCCCATGGTTCCATGAGGATAGAGTAATACTCGTAGAATGCCTTGAGGTCTTCCGAGATAGGGTTCTTGTCGTTGAATGACTCAGGCACGAGGATGGCCATAGCCTTTGGCAAAGACATTCCGCTCATTACGAGGAACTCGAACACATTGTCGAGAGAAGCAGAGTCTGACATGTCTGCCTCAACGATTGGTCGGATGTCCTTGATGTCGCCGAGGGCTTCGCTGGAAAGAACGCTCTCACGAGCTTTCATCCAGCCGCGATTGCCTCGAACAGTGTTGATTTCGCCGTTATGACAAAGATAACGGAAAGGCTGTGCGAGCTTCCATTTAGGGAATGTGTTGGTAGAGAAGCGAGAGTGAACAAGTGCAAGTCCACTAGTGAAGTAATTGTTGTTGAGGTCTTTGAAGAAGCGTCGCAACTGACCGGAAGTCAGCATGCCTTTGTAGATAATGTTTGTGTTGGATAGAGAGCAGATGTAGAAATCTTCATCTTTCACACGGTTTTCCGTGCGCTTGCGTATCTTATATAATGTACGGTCAAAATGGTCAACATCCTCATCCTTGACACCTGTGATGAACACCTGCTTGATGTCTGGCATAACATCCTTGGCGGCTACACCAGGAACGGTCTCGTCCACAGGCACAGCGCGTAAGTGCATGAGTTCCAAGCCTTCACGCTCAATCTCCTCAATCATTATTGAGAGGATCTCGCTCTGGCGCTTTTCGTCTTTTGGGAGGAAGATGATACCGGTACCGTAATGTCCCTTTTCAGGAACAGGAATACCCTGTAGAAGAATAAACTCGTGAGGAATCTGCAGAAGGATGCCTGCACCGTCACCAGTCTTGTCGCGAGTTTCTGCACCACGATGCTCCATGTTCTCGAGCACTTTGAGGGCGTTGTCAACAAGTTCGTGACTCTTGTTACCATGAATGTTTACGACCATGCCCACACCGCAGGCATCATGCTCGTAAGCACTGTTATACAATCCTTTTGTCATAGTATATAGTGTAGTTTAGTTTGCAAATATTACTTTTGTACGAGAAATCGGTTGTTTTGCTTACTTTTCGGCTGCAAAATTACCACTTTTCCTTACACTTTGCTATAAATCTGGGATTTTTTTATAACACAGTGTTGCTCGTGTTTCAATTTTAAACCAATATATGCGAAATTGTTATATTTGTTAACTAAAACGCGCAGATGTGTTATAAATTGAAAGAGCCCTAATTTCGTTGGATATTCTTGTTCTATTTGTTTCCAATAAAAAAGAGTGGCTCGCATGAGCCACTCTTTAGTGAGATGATTATTTTCTATTTCATTACAATCTTTTTGTCGCCAACGATATAGACACCGGCAGGGAGTTGTCCGAGATTGTTCGTGCCTTGAATGAGCTGGTATGTCTGAACTGTTGTGCCGCTTAAAGAGCGAACGGCTATCTCGTGTGCATCGGCAGCGTGTACATAGAGCGAACCGCCACTTACCCAGACATCGTCGGTTGCTGAATATGTGTCTTGGGCAGTCTCTATTGCGCTTGGCAACTGATCGATCTTGAAGCGTGTTCTGTCAAGATACTTTATGCGTCGAGTAACCCAGTCCTTGATGAAGTCAAGCTCGTTTTTGAAGTCCAGAGCGTGATATTCCAAGTCGCTGTCGTAGCTCCATCTGTTTGATTCACGGGCAGCAGCACCGCTTTCGATGAGTCGGTTTATGGCAACTTCAAATCTATGGTTGATGTTTTCAGGAGAAAGAAGACCATTACGCAACTCGCGATAACGATAACGAACGCTTTCGTTGAAGTTGTTGATGTTGCAGTCGCGGAGTTTTCTGAACAAGTTCCAGTCGCCGTGCTCTTCCTTTGAGATATATTGAGCGTAGTCCTGCTCCGGTTTCATCAGATCCGAGTGGTAGTAATAGTCGCTCCATCTCTGGCCCAGAGTAGCATCCACATCCCAAAGACCGATGGTGATCTTCTTGTCCTTCTGCTTGTCATACACGGCGTAGTAGGCATTCTTTCCATGGTTGTCGGTAGAAAGAAGAATCTCCATGAAGATGTAGTAATCCATGAATACAGGGAAGTCGAAATACTCGCAGAAATGTGCCTTTATCTCTTCGTTTGAAGCAGAACACATGAAGTCAACGGCATTGTACAGCGTCTGCCAGTCTATAGGTCTTACATCGTCAACATCAGGATATTCGTAGCTGAAACTCTGCCACATTTCAGAATTCTCGTCAAATGGAGCTGCATGTTCTCTTGGATAGTAGTTTTGGTTGTAGTCGTGACCCATGAAAACCTCATAACTCCAGTCCTTAGCCTTCCACAACTGACCGTGCTGTATGCCGTTTGCATCATCATAATCCATAAGCTTCATCTGCTTGCGGTCCACACGCTCTGTCATTTGATAGACACCATTGTAGCTGCCGTTGAGAAGGAGTTCTACGGCAGTTCCGCGTGTTCCGGTAAGCGCCTTAGGCTCCTTGTCGAAATAGTAAGGCTTTGTGACGAAATCATTCCAGATGTCGGTGAGAACACGGTTTCTTACGCGGCTCATGTCCACCTGTGCTGCTTCAAGAATCCATTTGTTGTCTTTGCGAAGACCGAAGAATTTCTGGTCAAGCTTCTTGCCGTTCGCGTCGTATAGTTTTACGGAATAGTTGCGCTTGTGCTTGCTGCTGCCATTGGTGATACCGCCACGCCATTTCTTCTTTGATGCGAGAAGTGCTGGCTGCTTTTGTCCTGGTTCGTAAACCCTGATATAGCCGTCGTCGTAGTCATAGCCGAAATTGCCGTAGATCTCAACGATTGGCAACTTTGTCATGGTCATGTAAGATGTAACGCGAGAACCGTCAGACTTGCTTGCGGAGAAAGTGTATCGCTTCTCGGCTACCGCTTTCGAGAAAGTGTAACTGGAGCCGCTCTCAACCCTTGTTCCACCAATAACGAGGTCGCCCCAACCTTCGTTCTTGTCGTATGTTATTGTGGCTGTGAACTTGTCGTTGAATGCTTCTTCCGGTGCAGAGAAAAGATATAGATTATTGCTGAAATCGTATGCCATTCCAAGACCGTTTATGCGAAGGTTCGGGAAAGCTTCATCGAGAGGAGTTGCCTTAGGCATAAGCGCTATCAGGGCGATTATCTTGGCGATGGTTTTACGCAAAATCTCAAGAGCCTCGAACTGCTTTCGCAAATCGGTGATGGAAGCTATGGCATCGCTTATAAGCTTGTCGATTTCTTCCTGGGTATATATCTGCAAAGCTTCCTTTGTAATCTTCTGTTTCTCAGCCTTTATGAGTTCGGCTTTTGTGCCGCTGAAGAGGAGCGAGATGTTGTCAATAGCCACCCAGTTTGCTGCTGAACGTTCAGAAGGCGAAGGACTTTTGATGACAATACCCAACTCTGCCGAGCCGCTTGAGATGTCGGAAATAACTTGAAACCATTGAGGTTTGCCGTCGCCAGTCTCGAGCGAAACGGAATTGTTGCCGAATTTCAGGGAAACGCCCTCAATCTTGTAAGCAGGCTTATGACGCTGGTCGGCAGCTATCACGGCAGCCTTCAGACAGTATCGTCCATTAGGAATGTAGTTGATGGTTTGGGTGAGTTTATCGTCTTGCAATCGGGCACTGCCATCCCAATATTCGATGAACGGAAATTCCAGTGAAGAACCGTCGGAACCGTAGTATCTTCCGCCACCTGCGCCGGTGTTCAGCCAGAAATGGTTAGTGGTCCAACCGCTTATGTCCTCAGTGCTTGCGTCCAGCCAACTGGTTACATCCTGCACATCTTGGGCTTGTACGAAAGCAGGTGATAATACGAGGCTTATGAATAATGAAAGGGTGAAATAGAAACGTTGCATAGGATTTTGGTTAGTTATAGGGTGCAAAATTAATAAAAAAATGAATAAAACAAAATAATTAGACTGAAAATCCTAAAACCCAAATAGTCCATTTGCCACATTGGCGTCATTTTGTTTCTCTTTGGCATCCTTTGCGGTTCATTTCATTCACATAGGAATCCCTATGAAACTCTTTTAGACAAAAACAATATAAACCGCACAAAAGAGAAGATGGCTTTGCCATTGATGCTTTGCCCTCGTGATTTTCCTAGTGAGCAAGCTCACAGATAAAATCCCAAGTTCAAATCATCACCCGAAGGGCTTTCTTCTCTTTCATGCAAAAAACAGAAAAAAACATTTCGACTGAAAACTATATCTGATCAATAAATTTAACTTATTGTATAGGATGTCCAGTTATCAGTAAAGATTTTCTGTAAGATTTTCAATAAGATTTTGAGCGCAGCGACCTAAATATCAATACCTTTCATTATTTTCAGAAAGATTTTTTGTTATGATTTTAAAATCTTTACTTAAAATCTTACAGAAAATATCTCAACGATAGTATTTAGATGGTCGAAGCATAGCTTCTCAAAATCTTAACCAAAAATCCTACTAAAAATCCTAACTGAACCAGAACCATAAACTGGACACCCTACTTATTTGACTTATCGTGTGCATCAGTTGTATAAGTATAATTTATTGATAATCTTCAGTTGACTGCGACCTTGTTTTTAGCGAAGCGTTGTTTTTTTGTTTTTAATGTTTTTGTCGTTCTTTTTCAATTTAGTTGAAGGTTGCATCATAAAAGGTTTTATCCTCAGATTTATGTTAGATTTATCACAGATTCAAGGAGCTTGCGACGCCTAAAATAAATCGTCCTAAAAATACTTTACGCTGGATTTATCATAGATTTCTTGCAAGGATTTAAATCTTAACGAATATATCGGTTATAAATCTCGCATAAAAAGTTTAGGAAGAATTATAAAAGAGGCGCTCGTTCCTCGCTTGAATCTTACCCGGACATCAAACATAAATCATAGCTTAAATCCGCTTTCAACTAAATTGAAGAAGAACCGTTTTTGTCTAAAAGAATCCAAACTAAAATGCCTAATTGTATATCATTGCATTACTCTATGCACGCGTTCAGGAATGCGAGGAAGAGTGGGTGAGGGTTGAGAACGGTGCTGCCGTATTCCGGGTGGAACTGTGTGCCGAGATAGAACTTGTTTGCAGGGAGTTCGATGATTTCGGCGAGTTTGCTTTGTGGATTGCGACCGCTAACCTTCATGCCGTTCTGCTCCATCTCATCGATGTACTTGCTGTTGAGCTCGTAACGATGGCGATGGCGTTCGGTGATGATGTCCTTGTTGTATATAGAGTGCGCACGAGAGCCGGAGAGAAGTTCGCAGTCGTAGCCGCCAAGTCGCATTGTGCCACCGAGGTTTGCTATGTGCTTCTGCTCCTCCATCATGTCGATAATCGGACACTGAACCAGTGTGTTGAATTCCGTACTATTTGCATCTGAATAGCCAAGAACATCGCGAGCGAACTCAATTGCCATGATCTGCATGCCAAGACAGATGCCGAGTGTTGGCATGTTGTGCTCACGAAGATAACGAGCGGCAGTGATCTTTCCTTCTATGCCACGATCGCCGAAGCCTGGGCAAAGGATATATCCTGGGAAATTACCGAGCTTTTCTGCGACATTCTCCTCTGTTATCTCTTCCGCATTGATGAAATGAGTGACAATCTTCTTGCCGCAATAAACGCCGGCAATCTTCAGGCTTTCCGTGATACTCTTGTAAGCATCCTGAAGGTCGTATTTGCCAACGAAACCGATGTGGAGTTCTTCGGTTGTTGACTGCCACATATCCACGAACCTATGCCACTTGTCATGGTTTTTCGTTACCGGAAGTTTGTCGATGTCATGATAACCCGAAAGCTTGAGAATCTGAATGGCAAGCTTCTCTTCGTGCATCTTCAAAGGAAGTGCATAAATAGAAGGAACATCAGGACTATGGAGAACGAATTCCGGACGAACATTACAGAATCCGGCAACCTTTCGGCGCAGACCGTCAGAGAGCGGATGCTCGGAGCGAAGAACGATGCAATCAGGCTGAATACCATAGCTTTGGAGAGTCTTCACGCTATGCTGTGTAGGCTTTGTCTTAAGCTCACCGGCTGCCGCAATGTAAGGCACATAAGCGAGGTGAACTACCAAGGCATCGTCGCCAAGTTCCCACTTGAGCTGTCGGATGGCTTCAAGGAATGGCAAGCCCTCGATGTCGCCGACAGTACCGCCGATTTCCGTGATGACGAAAGATGTCTCGCCATTGCCATTGTCCTTCAGAATCTCTGCGCCAGCAAGCATTCTTTCCTTTATTGCATCTGTGATGTGAGGCACAACCTGAACAGTCTTGCCACCATAGTCGCCACGGCGCTCCTTGTTGATGACATCCAGATAGATTCTGCCTGTAGTATAGCTGTTGTGTCGAGTTGTCTTTATATCCGTGAATCGCTCGTAGTGGCCAAGGTCAAGGTCACATTCGTAGCCATCTATAGTAACATAGCATTCGCCGTGCTCATTAGGGTTCAGCGTGCCTGGGTCAACATTAATGTATGGGTCGAACTTCTGGATCGTGATGTTGAAACCACGATTCTGGAGAAGTCTGCCGAGAGTGGCTGCAATAACACCTTTTCCAAGTGAAGAAGCAACGCCGCCAGTTACGAAAATATATTTTATCATAAGCCCTACCCCCGCCCCCTCCCCGGCCCCCTCTAACTCCCCCCTTAGGGGGCGAATTAAAGATAGGAGTACCATTTTGGAGGGGAGTGATATGCTTTTGTGGGGAGTATTATATCACATTAATTAATTATTGTCTATTATCTAAAACCTCAACCGTTTAAAGGTAATTCCTCCCCCTCCCATTATTAGGGGGAGGGGGTAAGGGGGGAGAGGCTAGATCGTTCCGTCGAAAACGAATTCGGCAGGACCTGTCATCATGATGTGACTGTCAGACTCTTGCCAGCAGTTTGTTACGCTGCCGCCATCCATCTTGATTGTTGACTGTCGTGGAGCTCTGCCTGTGAGGAAAGCAGCCACGGTAGTAGCGCAAGAACCAGTGCCGCAAGCCCATGTTATTCCGCTGCCACGCTCCCAAACTCTCATGCGTATCGTGCCGTCTGGAAGTATGTTGGCGAACTCGATGTTGCAGCGTTCAGGAAAGGCTGGGTGGAACTCCAGTGCCTTGCCATGAGCCTCAATATCATACTGCTCAACATCCTCGTCAAGGAAAATGACATAGTGTGGATTTCCCATGCTAACGAAAGTGCCTTCTGGAAGTCCTGTGGCTTTCTCTGGGCAGAACTGATGTTTTGCATCTTCAGCCATTATTGGACATCCCATATCCACGGTAACGCTTTCCGTCTTTCCGTTCTCGTCAAGATGAAGATGGAGAATCTTTATGCCGGAACGGGTCTCGAGTCGGATGATTGTCTTGTCCGTAATACCCTTGTCGTGAAGATATTTCGCAACACAACGAGTTCCGTTTCCGCACATCATTGCCTCGGAACCGTCGTTGTTGAAGATGCGCATAGAGTAGTCGGCGTGAATGGATTCTGGATAACCGATGAGAATCAGTCCATCGCTGCCGATACCGAAGTGATAACGGCTCCACTTCTTTGAAAACTCCTCAGGGTCTTCTATATTGTAGAGCATGGTGTTGACATAAATGTAATCATTGCCAGCACCATGCATTTTTGTGAATTCTATCATAGGCCTCTCCCCCCAGCCCCCTCCCCATATAATGGGAGGGGGAGTGATATGCTTTGTGGGGAGTATTATATCACATTAATTAATATTGTCTATTGTCTTAAACCTCAACCGTTTAAAGGTAATTCCTCCCCCTCCCATTATTAGGGGGAGGGGGTAAGGGGGGGAGAGGCATCAGTACGCTTGATCATGAACACCGGCAACGGCGCGTCCTGAAGGGTCGTTCATGTTCTTGAATGACTCATCCCATGCGAGGGCTTCAGCTGTAGAGCAAGCTACGGAAGGAACTGAAGGCACGCAGCGTGCAGCGCTATCGCTTGGGAAATGCTCTGCGAAGATTGAGCGGTAGTAGTATTCCTCCTTGTTCTGTGGTGGGTTGATAGGGAAACGCTCTGCTGCATGAGCCATCTGCTCGTCGGAAACCTGGTCGGAAGTGATCTTCTTGAGAGTGTCGATCCAAGAGTAGCCTACACCGTCAGAGAACTGCTCCTTCTGGCGCCAAACGATTTCCTCTGGGAGCATGTCGTGGAATGCTTCACGCACAACCTTCTTCTCCATTGTCTTGCCCGGACACATCTTGATGGCTGGGTCTATTCGCATTGCAACATCGAGGAACTCCTTGTCGAGGAAAGGCACACGACCTTCAATGCCCCAAGCAGAAAGCGACTTGTTGGCGCGAAGACAGTCGTAGAGGTGAAGCTTTGAAAGCTTGCGGACAGTTTCCTTGTGGAACTCATCAGCCGATGGCGCCTTGTGGAAGTAAAGATAACCACCGAAGATTTCGTCAGCACCTTCGCCCGAAAGAACCATCTTGATACCCATAGACTTAATCACGCGGGCAAGAAGATACATAGGAGTAGATGCGCGAACGGTTGTAACATCGTATGTCTCAATGAAATAGATTACATCGCGGATGGCGTCGAGACCTTCCTGTATTGTGTAGTTTATCTCATGATGAACAGTGCCAATATGGTCAGCTACGAGCTTTGCCTTTGCCAAGTCTGGCGCACCTTTCAAACCTACTGCAAACGAGTGGAGTCGTGGCCACCAAGCCTTTGTCGTTGAGTCGTCTTCGATGCGGTGCTCGGCATAACTCTGTGCAATGGCAGAGATTACGGAAGAATCCAAACCGCCTGAGAGAAGAACAGCGTAAGGCACATCTGACATCAACTGACGCTTAACGGCAGAACGCAACGACTGACGGATTTCCTCTGTTGCGACTCCCTCCGTCTCCCCCACAAGGGGAGTGCTCTCCATCCAATCGCGCTTGTAATACTTCTCCATCTTCATTGTCTTTGAAGAGAAGAAATGACCTGGGAGGAATGGCTCGAAATTGTCGCACTGACCTTCGAGTGCCTTGAGTTCAGATGCTACATAAACCTTTCCGTCGTTGTCGGAACCGATATACAATGGGATGACTCCGATAGGGTCGCGACCGATAAGGAATTCGTTCTTCTCAATGTCATAAAGCGCAAAGGCGAAGATGCCGCTGAGTTTCTCCATCATGGCAGATATTGCGCCGTTAAGTTCTTCTCCCTGAGCGATTGCTGCTGTGAGATCTTTATAAAGAGGAAGGATTACTTCACAGTCAGAACCAGTCTGGAACTGATACTTTCCTTCGTATTCCTTGCGTAAGTCCTTGTGATTATATATCTCTCCATTCACGGCAAGCACGAGTTTCTTATCCGGTGAGAACAAAGGCTGGCTGCCTGATTCCGGGTCAACAATGCTCAGACGCTCGTGAGCAAGAATGGCACTGCCACCGCAATAAATACCTGACCAGTCTGGACCGCGATGGCGGATGGTCTTACTCATAGTGAGAGCCTTCTGGCGTAGTTCTGCCGTCTGCTCCTGAATGTTGAATATTGCTACAATTCCACACATAATGTCTATCTGTTTAGTTTCAGTTTATTGGTTGTTTCCGGGTGCAAAATTACGGAATTGTTATGGAGTAGAGAACGATAAATATCATTGAAAACATACAAAATCGCGATGATTTACATTTCGTAAGTAAAAGGGCGTGTTTTTCTTTCATTTTGTTTCAAATCGTAACTAAATCGTGGCGAAATTGTAAGTTTGTTAATCTTTTTCTATCGAAAGCACCAAATTGTAAGCTCTTGAAGCACATAAACTTGTACCTTTGCACTAACAAAAACGCAAAAAGGATTTGCATACACATTATATATATAAACACTAAACACTAAATACTAAACACTAAATATAAACTAAACATTAAGGACTTATGAAAAAGATTGAAGCAATTATCAGGAAGACCAAGTTTGACGAGGTCAAGGAGGCGTTGCTGCTATCCGACATCGACTGGTTTGAGTATCATGATGTGCATGGAATCGGTCAGGCTCGTCAGGAAAGAGTGTATCGTGGAGTACAGTACAGCACGGATGTTATTGAGCGCGTGAAGATTACCATCGTTTGCCGCGAGCAGTTTGTGGATCCAACCGTTAAGGTTATTCTGGAGATAGCTCACACGGGAGAAGTTGGCGACGGAAGAATCTTCGTTTCTGAAACGCTCGATGTTTACAGCATTCGTACAGGAATGCACGGCGATGAAGTGCTTGCTGAGAAACTGTAAAGGTTCGCAGCTTGCTGCGAGGGTAAAGGCTAAAAGCTAAAGGCTAAAGGCCTAAACAAAAACACATTACACAAACCTGACTTTTTACCCCATGATTAGCAAGACTAATCAAAAAGTCCTCCCCTTGTGGGGGAGTTAGAGGGGGTCTTACTATGACTACATTATATTTGGCGGCGGCGGAATTTAGCGGCGCCGATACCCTTTGGGTTCTTTTAGGAGCAATGCTCGTTTTCTGGATGCAACCTGGTTTTGCGCTTGTTGAGGCTGGTCTTACTCGTGCCAAGAACACAGCGAACATTTTGATGAAGAACTTCTGCGACCTTATGTGCGGTTCGGTTCTTTTCTGGATTATGGGCTTCTCGCTCATGTTCGGTTCAGACAAAGGCTTGTTCGGATGGGACGGTTTCCTCTGGATGTCTAACGTAGGAAACGACAACATTCCTGCTCCAGCATTCTTCATCTTCCAGACAATGTTCTGTGCTACTACAGCAACAATCGTCAGCGGTGCGATGGCTGAGCGTACAAAGTTCTCTATGTACCTCGTTTATTCTATGCTTATTTCTGCCATCGTTTACCCTATCTCTGGTCACTGGGGCTGGGGCGGCGGTTGGCTCTCACAGATGGGTTTCCACGATTTCGCGGGTTCAACTCTCGTTCACGCAGCAGGTGGTGCTCTCGCTTTGGCTGGTGCTATCGTTCTCGGTCCTCGTATCGGCAAGTACGACAAGGACAAGAACAGCAAGGCTATCCCTGGTCACAACCTCGCACTCTGTGCCCTTGGCGTGTTCTGCCTCTGGATGGGTTGGTTCGGCTTCAACCCATGTTCTGAACTTTCCATCACTGGCGAAAGCGCATACCATGTGTCACACATTCTCATCACTACAAACATGGCTGCTGCCACTGGTGGTATCGCTGCCCTCGTATATACTTGGATTGTTGACGGAAAACCTTCACTCTCAATGGTTTGCAACGGTGTGCTTGCAGGACTTGTAGGTATCACGGCAGGTTGCGACTGCGTTGACATCTGGGCATCAGCGGTTATTGGCGTTGTGGTTTCAGTGGCAATGTGCTTCTCTGTAAGCTTCATCGACAAGACTCTCAAGGTTGACGACCCTGTAGGTGCTGTCAGTGTTCACGGCGTAGGCGGTATCCTTGGTACAATTCTCACAGGCGTCTTCGTGAACCCTGCTCTCAACGGCACGGAATGTTCTATCGGCGTTCAGGCTCTCGGAGCATTCGCTGTTGTAGGCTTCGCCTTCGTGATGGGCATGATCATCTTCAACGCAATAAAATACACTGTTGGACTCCGTTGCGGCAGACGCGAAGAGGAGGAAGGTCTCGATGTTTACGAACATGGTGAGGCTGCTTACAATAAGTAATTCAACTTTCGCAAGCTCAAGTTGAGGGTAAAAGCTAAAGGGTAAAGGCTAAAGGCTACCATGCGGTTTGTAAGCTGCCCTACGTTTTTCGGAAGGAGGCCTTTAGCCTTTAGCTTTTAGCCTTTACCCTTCGCGAGCGAAGCAAGCGAAACAACAATAAAAGAAATGGAACAACTCAAGCATGAATGCGGCATCGTAATGATCCGCCTAATGAAACCTCTCTCGTACTATCAGCAGAAGTACGGCTCATGGGAGTATGGACTGAACAAGCTCTATCTGATGATGGAGAAACAGCACAATCGCGGACAGGAAGGCGCGGGTATAAGTTGCGTGAAACTGGAATGCGAGCCCGGCAAGGACTACATGTTTCGTGAAAAGGCGCTCGGCTCGGGCGCTATAACGGAAGTCTTTGAAGCGGTGGGAAAAGCTGTCAGTCACGACGATGAGGCATGGCGAGGCGAACTTCTTATGGGTCATTTGCGATATTCTACAACGGGAAAGAGTGGACTAACCTTTGTCCACCCTTTCCTTCGTCGTAATAACTGGCGTGCAAAGAATCTGTGTCTCTGCGGAAACTTCAACATGACGAATGTGGATGAGGTCTTTGAGGAGATCACGAGCAAGGGTCAGCATCCTCGTATCTATAGCGACACCTACATCATGCTGGAGCAGATGGGACATCGCCTGGATCGCGAGGTGGAGCGACTTTTCCAGGAAGCAAATACCAATGAGGCGTCGGCATCGGCTCCTCTTTCCATAACAAACTACATCGAAGACAATATCCGCGTGGAGAATGTGCTGAAGACTTCCGCTCCTTCTTGGGACGGAGGTTATGTTGTTTGCGGACAAACCGGTTCGGGCGAGATGTTTGCCATGCGAGATCCTCACGGCATTCGTCCTTGCTTCTATTACAAGGATGACGAGATTCTCGTTGTTGCTTCCGAGCGACCTGCCATCCAGACGGCTTTCAACATCCACGCTTGGGATGTTCACGAACTCACTCCAGGCGAAGCTCTCATCGTTAGCAAGCACGGCGATTTCCGCTTGGAAACAATACTTCCGAAGGCAGAAAACAAGGCTTGTTCGTTTGAGCGAATATACTTCTCTCGTGGCAGCGACATCGACATCTATCAGGAGCGAAAGATGCTTGGCAGAATGTTGCGCACCGACATTCTGAAAGCCATCGACAATGATGTGGAGAACACCGTTTTCTCTTTCATTCCAAACACGGCGGAAGTGGCTTTCTACGGAATGCTCGACGGTTTCAAGGATTATCTCAACAAGCAGAAAATCAAGCAGATAGAAGAACTCGGACATGCACCCTCGCACGAAGAACTCGAGAAGATTCTTTCGGTTCATGTCCGCAGTGAGAAGGTTGCGATAAAGGACATCAAGTTGCGCACTTTCATCACTGAGAGCAATTCGCGCAACGACCTTGCAGCCCATGTTTACGACATCACTTACGGTTCGCTTCGTCCGTTCAAGGACAACCTTGTGATCATAGATGATTCCATCGTTCGCGGCACAACTCTCCGTGAGTCGATCATCGGCATTCTCGACCGCTTACACCCGAAGAAGATTGTCATCGTGTCAAGTTCTCCGCAAGTCCGCTATCCAGACTATTACGGCATCGACATGTCGCGAATGGAAGAGTTCATCGCCTTCCGTGCGGCAGTGGAACTTCTCAAGCAGACCGGGCAAGAGCACATCATCCACGATGTCTATAAGGAGATAACCTCTGAAACCCCTGAAACCCTTGAAACCCCTGAAAACCATACAACTCCAGTTCAAGCCATCTATGCGCCATTCACGCCGGAGGAAATCTCTCAGCAGATGGTTAAGATGCTCAAGCCGGAGAGCGTAAAGACGGAAGTTGAGATCTTGTTCCAAAGCATAGAAGGACTTCACGCGGCATGTCCAAACCATCCCGGTGATTGGTATTTCACAGGCAATTATCCTACTGCTGGCGGTGCAAGACTCGTGAACAAGGCATACGTCAATTGGTATGAGAGCAGGTTGTTGACTAATGACTAATGACTAATGACTAATGAGTAATGACTGATGACTGATGACAGCCTTCCGGATTTGAGGTCTAGGACGGGAAGTCATTACTCAACAGTCATTACTCAACAGTCATTATATTCCCCGGTCCCTTCGACAAGTACTCCTTCCGTGAATCCACGGCAATGAGTACGCCGTCGTTTATGCCCTGCTTGTCGTTGCGGAGTTGGAATGTTGTAGCCTTGTTCGGATATTCCCCGAGATAGGTGAGTTCGCCGTTCTTTGCGTCCATCCACCACACATTCTTCCTTTCGCCGCTGATGCGTGTCAGGTCTATTTCCATGTCGCGAGAAGTGTAGTTATACACGAGCAGATAGTCATTGCCCCTTGTAGCAATGAGTCGTTCGTATTTCTCACCGTTTCCCGAGGCGATGACCTGCTGGTCGGGCGTTCTGTCGAAGAAAGGGAAAGCAAGGATTAGTGCCTTAAGATATTTCATCTGCTGATAGCCGCTGTCCTGCTGTGCCTCGTACCATGTCTTCGACTTTTCCGCATAAGCCACGCCATAGCCCTCCTTCACCATTTGCATTATCGCGTTATGACCGTAGGTGTGACCGAAAGCGCCTGCAAAGACATCCCAGTAGGCGTATCTTCTTACGTCGCAAGCCTGCCAGCGCGGACCCTTAGGGAAATGCAGACCAATAGGAATGTCTTCGTACGAAGGTTCGCCGTCAACGACAGGCTTTATCGGGTTGTAGTTCCAAGTGGAGTCAACATACATCCAGCAGTCCTCTTCCGTGTTGTCCGGGATAGGGTAGTCCTTGTTTCCCATGCGCTGACCGTAGGCACGATGTCCAGACTGGAACATGTGGAAATCGAGCCAAGGCGCCTTCGACCACCACTTGGCGGAAGTGTGGCGTCCGCGAGGATGGAAAGTCATCAGATGGTTCTTGTCAATCGATTTGATGGTCTCTGCCAACGCATTCCAAACCTCCGGCTTTATGTCGCCCTGGATATCGCCACCGATGATCCAGATGATGTTTGGCGAGTTCTTGTATCTTTCAGCCAAGAAGCGTCCGTAAGCCTTGGCACCAGCCACATCTATGGCACCTGATTTCACGAGTCCACCCCAGATGCACACCATTCCGATGTATATTCCCTTGCCTTCAGCCATCTTGATGATGTTGTCCATGTGGTCCCAGTAGGACGCGGTGGTAGTCTTCTTGGCAAAGCTGGAGAAGTTCCATGGTGCAGAAGGATTGTTGGAATACTGGCCGTAGATGTTCATGGCAGGAACGCCGTTGATGACCTGAACCTGAACGACATTGAAACCGGCTTCCGACGCACGCGTCAGATAGCCACCAGCCTCATTCGCGTCGAGTCTTTGTGGCAGAAGCCATCCTGTGTCGCCAAGCCAAAAAAAAGGAGCGCCGTCCGCATATTGCAGAAAGCGCTGATTATCAGATACCTTCAACGACCATTCCTTGGCCATTGAAGGCATCACCATTGTCAATGCAAGTAATGCAAAGAGAATTCGTTTCATTCTCCAATTCAATAATTCTTGATTATAAAAATAAAGGGATTGATATGCAATTTGGCACAAAGTCAAATCATTACAAGGATTTATGGTAAGATTTCTGTTAGATTTAAGGTGAGATTCAAGCGAAGCGCCTTTTTAAATCTCGTTCTAAACACATTTATGCATGATTTATGGAAAGATATCTTCGTTAGGATTTAAATCTCGCGTAAATCTTGTTATAAATCTCGCGTAAATGGATTGGGGGTATTTATTTTGAGGCGTCGCGTTGCTCCTTGAATCTTACCTTAAATCTTACATAAATCCATCTATAAATCTTTTAGATCATTAAAACATATTCTTTGTAGACTAATGAACAAAGGCTAAAGGCAACCATCCGGATGGAAGCCTTTACCCTTTAGCCTTTAGCTTTTACCCTCAACTTTAGATTAAAGTTGAATTAATCCAAGTGATCGCTTGATGAACTTCTCGAGCTGTGCGCCCTTGAGCAGGTTGTTCTGAAGGAGAGCGAGGTCGATGACCTGAGAGAGCTTGTCGTTGTTTGCTGGGTTCTCAACCTTCTCCTCAATCTCTGTCATCCAACCCTTCATGAGCGTGTTCTCCGTGTTCACCACAACAGTGTATGAATCTGGCATCTGACCGTAGAAGCCCATGCCACTCTGGAACTTGCTCATGTCCTTCATGCGGCGCATCCATTCGTTCTGGGTGATGATGAGCGGAGTCTGCTCGTCAGACATTGGCTGGAACTCAACGGCGAAATCCACGTTCTCCATCTTTGGCATCATGTTCTTCAATGCCTCGGAGAGAGTCTTTGTTTGTTCCTCTGTGAGGTCAGCCTTCTTCGCATCCTCTTTTTGGATAAGGCGGTCGATGACGTCAGAATCGACGCGAACGAAGCGAGTCTTCTCCAGCTTCTGCTCAAGCATGGAAGCAGCAGGCACGTCGAGCTGTCCGTTGAGGTTCAATACGCTGTAGCCCTTAGCCTTTGCTGCCTCAACGAATGAATACTGAGCCTCCTTGTCGTCAGTGTAAAGATAGATGAGGTTGCCGTCCTTGTCGGTCTGCTCAGAAGAGATGAGCGTCTTGTACTCCTCGAGAGTGAAGTACTTTCCGTCAACATCCTTCACGAGACAGAAGTCCTTCGCGCGGTTGTAGAAGTCCTCCTGAGAGAGCATACCGTAGTTGATGAAGAGCTTGAGGTCGTCCCATTTCTCCTCGAAGTCCTTGCGGTCGTCCTTGAAGAGCTGGTTGAGGCGGTCGGCAACCTTCTTCGTGATATAAGTAGAAATCTTTTTCACGTCGCGGTCGCTTTGGAGATAAGAACGGCTGACGTTCAGCGGAATGTCCGGAGAATCGATCACGCCATGGAGCAGAGTGAGGAACTCAGGCACGATGCCATCCACCTGGTCAGTCACGAACACCTGGTTGCAGTAGAGCTGAATCTTGCCCTTCTGAAGGTCAACGCTTGAGTTTACGCGAGGGAAGTAGAGGATACCAGTGAGGTTGAAAGGATAATCTACGTTGAGGTGAATCCAGAAGAGAGGGTCATCCTGCATAGGGTAGAGTAGGTGGTAGAACTTCTTGTAGTCCTCGTCAGTGAGCGAAGAAGGAGTCTTTGTCCACATAGGCTCGTTGCCGTTGATCACGTTGTCCTCGTCAGTCTCAACCTGCTTGCCTTCCTTCCATTCCGTCTTCTTTCCGAACACAATGTTCACAGGCATGAAGAGGCAGTATTTCTTCAGCAGACCTTCAATCTTGTCCTTCTCGAGAAACTCCTTGCAGTCCTCTGCGATATGGAGGATGATGTCCGTACCGCGAGAGTCCTTCTCAGCGTCAGAGAGCTCATATTCAGGCGAACCGTCACAGCTCCACTTCACTGCCTTTGCACCTTCCTTGTAGCTCTTTGTGATGATGTCAACCTTGTCTGAAACCATGAACGAGCTGTAGAAGCCGAGACCGAAATGACCGATGATGGCGTTTGCCGTGTCCTTGTATTTCTCGAGGAAGTCAGTGACGCCAGAGAAGGCAATCTGGTTGATGTACTTCTCGATTTCCTCCTCAGTCATACCGATACCACGGTCGGAGATTGTTATCGTGCCAGCCTCCTTGTTCACGGCAACGCGCACCGCAAGGTCTTCGCCGTCGAGAGCGTCAGAGCCGAGGATAGTCTTCAGCTTCTGCGTAGCATCCACAGCGTTAGACACCATTTCACGAAGGAAAATCTCGTGATCACTGTACAAGAACTTTTTGATTACCGGGAAGATGTTCTCGGTTGTTACTCCAATATTACCTTTCATATATTCAAATTATTAATTATCAATTATTGATTATAGATTCACGCGTAATTTATTACAAAGAGTGTGCCAAGAATGGGTAAGAGGTAAAAGATAAGAGGTAAAAGGGTAAAAAAAAGGTACGCGAATCGTGAAGATTGCGTACCTGATTTTGATTGATGATTACACGGAATACTCATCGAGTTCCTTGAGCTTTGCTTTCTCGCGTATTTGTACGGAGCTTAATTCGCCGGTTCCGCGTGCGTTCACGCGCATACCAACGACGTTTGCAGGAGTGGCGTTCTCTGCCTTGTCAGCACCCTTGCAGTGAATTCCGAGAGAGAAGATTGCAAGGTTTGGAATCTTGACAGTCTTTCCGTCCAGAATGACTTCCTGGATGCATTTTACCATGTCGGTCAAGATATGCTCCAGAATCCCTTGCGGAGAGGTGGAGAGTAGTAATCGATTTCCTGAGTGCAAAATTGTGAAAAATATTCGAAACTGCCAATAGTCTTCGTAGGAAAATATCTGCAATCTCTCGTAAATGCCCCATTTCCTCACACTCAGCAATCTTTTTCGCAATTATTTGTTTGTATATCAAAATATAAATGCTAACTTTGCACACGTATGACTCCCATAATACATAAAACAGCAAATCAAATGATAACAATAGAACAGATACAAGCAACAGGCGTAGTTCCTGAGAGCTTCCATAATATAGCGCCTGGCTGTGCGATTTTTTATGCGCCAAAGAATGGTGTGTCGTCCAGTACAAAGAAACTTGTGCTTGACCTTTTCGATAAGTGTAAGACGCAGCGCGAAGGTTTTGCGCTAAAGATAGATGTAGAGATTACAAGTAATCAGTTCCTGCAGAATACTATTGTTGCCAAGCGCCTTAATCTTGGTAGCCTGTACCGTTACAATTTGCTGATAGGATGTGTTAACTGCAAAGAGTCGGTTGATGCCTTCGTCAAGGAGTTCTTCAATCTGGCAAGCCGTGATGATGAGGCGTTGAAGCTTATCAACAAGAGACAATCTAAACCTTGCTATGATTTCTTCGATGAACCATCGTTCGCACCTACGGGCATGATCCAAATGATTGTCATGAAACCTACCGACGAGGAAGATGACGAGGACGTAATGGAAAGGACTCCAGAACAGATAGAAGATGACAACAAGTTGATACAAGAGATTCTGGACTATGCCTATAAAGATCACGAGGAAGTAGCATTGGAACTTTTGGAACGTCTGTCGCCAAGAATCTACACACATGGCGAATGCAAACTTTTGCTCACTGAGGGTTATAGGTTCTGGATTAAGGCGGGCAATACCGTTGAACTTGATTTGACAAAAAGAGAAACTGCACTCTATCTTTTCCTTTTGGCACATTCTGAAGGAATAGAGAAAAAGAGAATATCTGAGTACAAGGAGGAAATAGAGGATTATTATCTCAATCAGTTCAAAAAATTGAACGATAAAAGGGAAGACAAAGCCATAGAAAACCTTGTGGCTTTCAAAGATACCAGAAACGGTTATAAGCTTAAGGCACTTGACGAGTGTACAAACAGAATAAACTCCGCTTTGGACCAATGTATTATGAATCGTACAAGTCAAATGCCTTTCAAGATTCAGAACACAGATGGCATCCTTCATATTGACCTTCCCCGCAAATACTTTGAATGGGATAAGAAGAATGTGATATTCAAAATTATAGAGTAAAAAAAAGCACCCTTTACTTTTTCCAGCAAGGGTTGCCAGAAATGGGAGCTTATATTTTTTTGTTGTAATTTTACCCCCGCTAACAACAAGAAAATATATGGAAAAGACTAGTATTCAGTACATTAAGGAAGTCGCCAAGAAGGTTGTCAATAGTGAACTCAAGCGTCTCGGTGCTGCACAGACAAAGGCTGCCATCGAGGGCGTGATGCGTACAGTTGGATTGGCTACGAAGGAAGAGGCGGTGCTCTTCTGCGCTTATTTCGACAAGACCTGCCAGGGGCGTGCCATGGACTTCGACGACGTTTCTAGCTATTTCGGCTGTTCCACTCTTGACATTATGGAGATGGTTCCGTCTGTCAAGTCGCTACTCAGCAAGGGCTTCCTGATGCGAACACGCGCTTATAACGGCGATAGCCTTGCCGACATTACTCACATGAGTCTTGTTGTGGAAGACTCAGTGTTTTCTGCCATCATTGGCAATACTCCCATCGTACCCAAGCCTGCTGCCAATTGGGAGACAGTGAAACTCGACCGTTACGAGTTTTGCGGAACCGTAGGCACATTGGTGGAAGACAAAGACGTGGACACAGAACGTCTCGTCAAGCAGGTTCTGCGTTTGGAAAAGGCCAACCTTCATCTTGATTTTGTGGAGGTCTTGCGCAATACCATAGATGAGGTGACGGATCGTGCGTTGTTCTACGATCTGGCATACGATTATTATCGTTCAGAAGGAAGCAGGAAAAGCTGCATTTCCAAGACATTGCGTGATATACACAGCAGTTTCAGCAAGTATATGATTGTGAAGAAGGAGATTCTGGAGAAGAGGCACATACTCATCAAGGAAGGACTCGTGGAAAAGTTTGACGAAAAGGAGATGCGCCTTACGCAAGAAGGCTGCACGCTGTTCTTCGGTGAAGACATCAAGTATTTCGTGAAGACGCGCAAATGTGAGGATATCTATGCCTTCCTCAGTATGGTAAATGAGTTCTTCCGTGATGCCGACCAGTTTCGTGCTCAACGCGATTTTGACAATCTGCCAAATATTCTTGGCGATTTGGAGAAGGAGAATGCGCACATCGCCCAGCTTGCCATGGTGAAGAAGATGCTGGCAGACGCAACGGATCGTGCCATGTTCTATTGCGTTGGCGACGGTTTGGTCAACAACATTCCCACATATCTTGGCGACATCGTGGGAATCTTCCGTTGCGCAGGTAGCGTGAGCAAATCGTTCAGCAAGATAAAGAGTGGCAAGACCACAATGCAGATGCGCGGCTATGTGGAACTGGAGAAAAAGGATTCCCTGATGGGACCGAAGGTCGTACTGAAGCTTACCGACAAAGGCACGGAACTGCTTATGGGCGAGGAAGCGCAGATGTTCGTGGAGGAGGTTGACGAGAGCAGCCTCATTGCGCCAGAGAAGATTGTCGGCAAGAAACTCTTCTTTACGGATAAACTTGACAATCAACTTTCGCTCATTCGTGGCAGCCTTCAGGAGGAGACATACCAGCGTCTTCGCACTCGCCTTGAAGAGCAATGTCTGCCAAAAGGCGTTGCCATCCTGCTCTATGGAGAACCTGGTACGGGCAAGACGGAATCCGTTATGCAGATTGCCAAGGAGACTGGCCGTGTGGTAATGCATGTGGACATCTCAAACACGAAGAGCATGTGGTTTGGCGAGAGTGAGAAGATTATCAAGAAGGTCTTTTCCGACTATCGTCGCCTTTGCAGTCGCTCCAAGACAACGCCTATTCTGCTGTTCAATGAGGCCGATGCCGTATTCTCAAAGCGCAAGGATGTCAGCCGCAGCAATGTGGCGCAGACGGAGAATGCCATACAGAACATAATACTTGAGGAAATGGAGCGTCTTGACGGAATACTTGTCGCAACAACCAATCTCGCCGACAACCTCGACGCAGCCTTCGAACGCCGTTTCCTTTTCAAGGTGCGCTACGACAAACCTACCGCTGAAGCCAAGAAGGCAATATGGCAGGACAAGCTCCCGGTACTTGCCGACGATGAGGCGCTGTCGCTTGCCAACCAGTACGATTTCTCTGGTGGACAGATTGACAATGTTGTACGTAAGGCTATGATGGAAGAAATCGTCAAGGGCGAGAAAACTACGAAGGCAACTCTTGAGACATTATGTTCGGAAGAGTATATTGCATATAGAAGTGTCCAAAAAGTGGGATTCTGCTGATATTTTCCTCATTCAGGAGATATTCTTCATGAAAAATCTGGATTATATAAAAACAATAAATAAAAAAGAAGTTATAGTTATGTTTGAAGTGCTATTATCAATAATTTTGTTTTTGTTAATATTCTACTTCTTCCTAGGGAAAATAGTTAATATAATTGCAGTAATAGTGGATTCCCTACTTGAACCAATTGGATGTGGATGTGGATGTTTGGTGTTCTTCATTCTTTTAATCGTCATATCTTTTGGATATGTTCTTGCAATATTATCATAATAGTTAACATAATGCCACAAATGATAAGAACTTATGCGTTGATTTCTCTGGTGGACAGATTGACAATGCTGTACGCAAGGCTATGATGGAAGATATCGTCAAGGGCGAGAAAACTACGATGGCAACTCTTGAGACATTATGTTCGGAAGAGCAAATTGCATATAAAAGTGCCAAGAAGGTGGGATTCTGCTGATAATTCCCCTCATTTAGATGATTTTTGTTAATAAAAAGTTGTCTTTTAATGGAAAAAACTATAATTTTGCACCATCAATACCATTAATGTCTGTATGGTTCTTATTCCAAAGGAATTCTTTGAATGAAAACTCTGTTTATATCACGACCTTATATACTTTAACATTATGCCACTAATGATTAAACGCGGAAACGAACTTATCCGCATCAACACCCAGAAGAACATCCTGGAGTACTCCACAAGCGACGGCCGCAACTGGAGCTCACGCTTTACCGGCAGCATGTGCGGAACCTTCTACGACCTCATGGACAACGGCAAGGAAATTCTTGCACAGACCTCAAAGGGACTGTGGTTCAGCACAAGCGAAGGACGGAATTGGAATAAGCGTGCTTAAAGTAATCCCGAATGTTTTTTTACTTAAAAAAAAATGCTAAAATTATGAAATCTTATCAGCGTAGAATTGTATTTGTAGATCTTGATCTAGTAGAAGACAAAGATGACATCATCCATGTTCTTAGTGATTACAACTATTCCGAGTACAAACTGAAATCTGTCAATCAGCATGAGAATAAGTTGGTCTATACACTTGAAAAAGAAATTGAAGAATGAAAACCGAGTTGGTTAATACAATGAGCAACTATGAACAAGGTAAACGAGCAGCAATAGAAGCTGTGGCAGAGTTACTGGAACGTATTGACAGAGCAACTGTCAATATGGAGAAAGCGCGTGAAGAAAAGGAACTGGTTACGTTTGTATATTGGTTTGTCTTGATTCACGAGTACTACTATTTGTTGCTACAAGAACCACTCTTTCCGGATGAATTGAAGGATGTCTATGCAGAAATAGATAGTTGCATTCCCATGGACTATCTGAAACACAAACGAGAGCATGGCTATGAGAGACTTCCGCATTTGTGGTTTTATGGTGGTTACAGCATTTCAGATATGATAGGCTGTGCATTAAACAATCGTTTTGCGGAATCTATTTTCACTTTTTCTCCAGACATAAAAATGATGATCTGTGGTGGTACATTATCACGTCAGAACCTGATGCTGCATTTCTTGAGAACTGGTGAAAGTCATGAGCATGTGGATTTCTGTGATGTTTGCGGAAAGAACTTGAACGCCCAACCTTATCCCTATACATACAGATGTACGAAATGTGGGCAGATTTTCAATCTCTGTGCAAAGTGCTCTGAAGGGCAGATCCATAAGAGTTGGGGAAACATAGGTCGAAGTTCCCAACATCAATATAAGGACTTGGTTTATCGTAGAATGTTTCAACAAGACCAGAAATCTCCGAAACAGTCCGACATAGACCAGAGCTTTATTGATAATGATGTGCTGAAATTCACTGAAGGTGGACAAGTCGAAGCCAGAGAAATTGTGTCGGTGGTTGGAAAAGTCTTACGACGCATAAAAGAAAAGTATGATATCCGTTACTACAGATACCTTCAAGAATGCAGAGTTCTATACACATTCAACGATTCAAACATAAAAACCATGTGCGTTGATGAGTGTAGCAATATATATGTGAGTGCAAATTATCTCTATAGGGTTCTCAAAATGAATGAAGAACTTATATACGCGTTGTTTATGAACGGGTTATATAGAATAGTTTATGACATGTTTGCCCAAGAACGAAATTTCCTGTCTAAAGGAATGCCTAGGGGTGGTCTTTTGGGATTATATAGCACAGGTTGGGGCAAAAAGTGTTCTCCTATTGAATTGACAAAACCTTTACATCATGACATAAATATTACTCTTGATCTTTTGGCTAACTCATATTTGATTAGTAATGAGATTTTGTCGTATGATTC
Organism: Bacteroidaceae bacterium; assembly: GCA_024401305.1. GTDB lineage: Bacteria > Bacteroidota > Bacteroidia > Bacteroidales > Bacteroidaceae > Prevotella. The sequence goes on from JAKSLI010000023.1 coordinate 43,278, forward strand.
TCTCAAAAATAGGATGAATGCGATTTGTAGAAATACGGCCACCACCTCCACCATAGGTAGATATTACTACCATGACACAATGGGCAAATTTAGGGATAAAGTCAACCAGACCTTTCCTCTTGAGCCATCGCAGAAACCATTCCCTAATACTTTCTTGTCTGGCTACATTCAGACATGGGTGAGAATTGGGAAACTGGTGGTAAGTTATGGAGAAATGCGAACCTATGAAAAGTTAAGAACAATCATAAAATACATTAAAAAAGATAATCTGCAATCATTGCAGGACATGTTTAATTTAAATAACTAGTCACTACTGTCCACTAAAAATCGCTAATTGTTCTTTGAAATAATTGAAATATAGT
>JAKSLI010000024.1 GCA_024401305.1 Bacteroidaceae bacterium
CAAGGAAGCAGGTATGCCTCTCATCTAAGAAACGGAAAAATCCAATAACGCAAGGAGGCGTGACTCGTCGTGAGCCACGCCTCTTTTCTTTTTGCTATTCATATTACTTGCGCCAGAAACTTAATGCTCTTACACATTTATATATATAGGAATTCTCGTCAATATACATAAGGGATTACATTGACCAACCTTAATCCAAGAACAAAAGTACCAAGATGCCATTGCTAAAATTGCAGATCAGGAGCAACGTTAATAATAACAATTTGTAACCAAATACATGGTTTTTAGTTTTAAAGTGTAAATTCACAATTCTGCAAGAAAAGGGAGCAGAAAAGTGTTTCATAGGGTTGCAAAAAGCGTTTTTAGGGGTTGTTTTGCAAAAAGTCTAAGGAAAAGAATAATTTCCTCGTGAGTTTTGACCCAAAACTCATAGGTTTTTGACTCGTATTTGATAGGTTTTTCACCCATAAATAGGGTGTTTTCAGGGCAAATTCAGGACATTTTGGAGAGAAAAACAAAGTCAATTTTCAGCATCTAATTAATAATCAGACAGTTAGAAAAATCGCCAAAATTTCGTCATTTTCAAGCAAGTAGCTGAAAGATTAAAACGAAGGTCTTGTAGAGGACATATCATTTTCGTGATTGTAAGCAAAACATGGCTTTTTGCTTACAATTTGATATTTCGCGTAACATATACAGACAGAATGACTCTTACAGCAACTTAACAAGCACAATCGACAACGACTGGACTCGCAAAAATTGCACGAACGAACACAAAATGTTCTCAAATAGTACAAAATGATTGCCTTATGGCACAAAAAAGTCATTTTTAACACTAATTATACACATTATATATAAGAAAAAACGTAACTTTGCAGTCTGATTTTGGTATTATTAGCCACCATATCACGGCAACATTAACAAGAACAATAACCTAGCACAGACATCTTCACTGTGCACAAAGATATATCAGTTTTGAAAAGTATCCGTTTAACACTATTAGCATTGCTACTGTCCACATCTGCAGTTGTCTGCAACGCGCAGTTTGTTGACACTCAGGCAAAGGAAGAGAAGTTAAGCTTTGCTGACCGCATTTCTCTCAAGACAAATGCTATCGACTGGCTTACTCTCACGCCAAACATCGGTGTGGAATTTGATGTTCGCGGCACAAACTGGAACCGTTGGGCCGCTGTTGTAAATGTAAAGGGTAACGTAAAAGGTGAACACACCTTCACTCCAGGCATTGTTTTTGAGCACCAACAGCTCAGATTGGAAGGCAGAAACTACTGGCGCACTCGCCAGATAGACGGTCGTTCCGTGAGATTTCATGAGAAATGGTACGACAAACTGTTCTCGCTTCGTCGTGTCCGTTCAAAGCATCCGCTCACGACTTACTACCGTGGTCTTTATGCTGCATACGACCGTTTCGACCATTTGTTCTCAAGCACAGGCTACAAAGGCCAGGCCATCACAGGCGGTTTCACTTACGGTATCGTTCGTCCGCTATACGAATATCCTAATGGAAACTCCATCGACTTTGAGCTTGGCATAGCAGCCGGCGTTGCTTTTGCAAAGTATGACGAGTACAAGAACGACCGCGTCAGGAATGCGTATGTGACAACATCTGCCGGAAACAAGAAGCTCTGCCCTACAATCAGCGATATCCATGTTGGTTTCATCTATCGATTGGGCAAGACTCCTATCACGAAGAAGTATCGCTATCGCTACGATGTTGATATGGATTTCCAGAATGTGAAGGATTCCATCATGCTTGTTGAGGCAAATGCCATCGCAGAACAGAACCGCATAGACACGCTCTCTAACAGCTTGGAATACAAGTTCTGGAAGAATTACATCGACAATACAGACTCTGAAGTAATCGACCTTCCAACAGCTTCGAAGAAAGACAAGAAGAAGGCTGCAAAGCTTGCCGCAAAGCAGAAAAAGAACAGCGAGCGCGAACTTAAGGCTGCCGAGCGTCGTATCCGCAATGAACAGAAGAAGGCTGCAAAGCTTGCCAAGCAGGAAGCAGAGCGCCAGAAAGCAATCAATAACGCTAAAAGAAAGAAATAAGCAATGAATAAGAAGATCAAAAACATTTTCCTCGGTGCTCTTGCCGCAATGCTGTTTCTTCCTATAGCAGCAAATGCGCAGATGCTTTCCGTTAACTCAGACGTGCTTTGGGATGTAGCAATGTCGCCAAACATCGGTCTTGAGATGACTGTTGCCAACAAATCTACGCTTCAAGTGAATGCCATCACTTCGCAGAAGCCATACGGCAAGGATGTTAGATTCACTGCCGTTCAACCAGAATACCGCTTCTATTACTCTGGTCGTCCTATGAACAAGCACTATGTTGGCGTTTGCGCTTTCGGTGCAGTTTACAAGACTACAATAAAGGACAAGGACTACAATGGTAGTGCTGCCGGTGGTGGACTTACCTTCGGCTATGTGTTGCCATTGGCTAAGCGACTGAATGTTGACTTCCATGCCGGTATGGGTGTGGCAAATTATCGTCAGAAGGAGTATTACACTGGACAGGAACATGACAAGAACGCTGAGGGCTATGAGGTGGCAAACGCCAACGGATGGCTCTTCGTTCCTACGAGAATTGGTGTTTCATTGTCATACATCCTGAAGTAAAAACGCTTGAAAGAAAACAAAGAACCGAATTATGATGAAAAATCAGATACATACTTACATATATTCGCTCATAGCAATTCTTGCAATGAGTCTTCTTCCGCTGTCTTCTCAGGCACAGGAAGATGAAAGAGTATTCCGTGATGTTGACTTTCAGGTTTCGCTGAAGAACAAGACTAACGGAAGAAGCGAGTACGAACCGGTGCAATATTGCGTTGTGAAGTCGCTGAAGAAAGCTCACGACATTCGTATCGCTCTCGAGAAGGCCATCTCACAGCAGAACGAGGACGAGGACGGCACTGACCATGTTGAACAGGCCGCAAAGAAGCAGGGCATTGTGCTTCAGATATCGTCAAACAGCGGTGCTTTCACCGTGCATGTCGAGACCGGCATGGCAGTAGTCATCGTGGCACAATCTTCTATGGTGAAGGTTGAGGAGATAAAGAACAACAAGGCAAAGTATGATGTAAGTTTCGAGACACGCACCTTGCAGGAGGTTGAGGTGCTTGACAACCGTCGTCGTGGACCGGATTTCAAGAAAGTTCCAGGCTTCGACACAGGTTATGAGGTGAACTTCACTTGTCCTGTTTATCTTCCTGCAGGCTACACTCGCTCAAATTCCCGCATGTTCCTTCAGCCTATCGTTATCGATTGCCAGACTGATGACACAGTGGCTTACGCTGACCCGATAATCTTTGAAGGCAAGGAATACCACAATCTTCAGGTTCGTCGCATGGGTTACAACTACGAGAAGAACGATCCACTCGCAAAGTATCTCAACAAGTCATACGAACTTCTTGACGATCAGCCATTTGAATATTCTTACACCACTACTTTCCGCAAGCCAGATAGAGACAAGTCTTACCGTGGTTCATACCGCGTGATGATGGAAGATCCAAACCACATCTTCTATGACAACGGTGGTCTTGGCACTGGTTCATGTCTTGCTTTCCGTCCATTCAAGTTCTTGAACTTCAATGTGGCTGCTGAGGACATGCCGCTCAGAGAGGAGTTCCGCGAGGATGCTGCCTCAAAATATCGCGCCATCGACCGCAAGCTCACCTTGACCTTCGAGATGGGTACCGATAAGCTTACCCAGGACACTCTCAACACTCAGGAACTCAACAAACTCATCAGCGAAATCAAATCTTACGGCGACAAACTCTACAAAGTGCAGATTGAAGGTGCCGCTTCTGCTGAAGGTTGGGAGTCAACGAATGTGCGTCTCGCTACTCTTCGTGCAGCAAAGGCAGTCAACATCATACAGGATGGTCTGGGAAAGAATGCTGATGTAAGAATCCCAGCGCCTACTATGGTCATCCATACTTGGAATGAAGTGGCTGACGAACTGGCTCGTCAGGGTCGCGAGTTCGAGGCTACCGAGGTAAGGGAATTGGCAAAAAGCGCAAAGAACGGCAATCCTTCGCCTGCAATAAAGCGCCTTGACTACTACAATACTCTTATTGAACCAATCCTTGCCACTCAGCGTACAATGCGTTGTACTTACCATTATGAGGTTGACCATGTGATGACTCCACAGGAAGCTCTCGACGAGTATTACACTTTCAAGGAGGATTACGTATCTGGAAAGAAGGATTTCTCTGACGGCGACTACTACAATCTCTTCAGCATTATCACTGACGAGAAGGAGGTTGAGACTCTCACGAATATGGCATATCGCCACATGCTGAAGTCGCCTGCTTACCATCTCAACAAGCTTTCTCCTTATGTCGCAAACAAGATGGCGTTGAGAAACATTCAGCAGGGTACGCCTAATCCGAACATCCTTCGTCCGTTCATTGACTATAATATCACTACAATCAACCAGAAGAAGCAGATCAACAAGTTCTCTTCCATCATCGTAAACCGCAAGGAAATTCTTGCTAACCAGGCAATTACTTACTTCCAGGAGATGAAACTCGACACAGCGCAGTATATCATCGACTGGCTTCCTGCTGGTGAAACGAAATCCAAGATCTCAAACTATACTGACTTCATCCGCCTTTTCTTCAAGGACCGCACAGCAAAGGAAGAACAGCGCTACAACGAAGCTCTTAATTTCGTGCTCAATTCAAGTCCGGAAAACCGCGCAATCCTCTTCACTGAACTTCGCCAGCAGCTCGGCAAGTCAAGAGAGGAAGCAGAGAAATATGTTGACGAACTCGACGACAACAGTGCCAAGAAATGGTATCTGAAAGGTTTGCTCTACTCTGACATTGAGGAAATCGAGAAGAATGTAAGGGAAAAGGTTACACCTACATTCCTCGCTTACTTCCAGCACAGCTTCGACATTGAGGCACGCTACAAGAATTTCTTCAACAACGAAGGTGCTATCGACGATGATACTCGCAAGAAACACCCTTACCAGGAGAGCAAGATTGGCGAATATCGCTTGAGATTCAGCGAGTTGACAGGCAAGTAGTTTTCATAACAAAAGCAAAATCCACAAGAAACAATATAGAAAAATGAAAAGATTCTATTATACATTATTATATACATTGCTGCTTTTGCCACTGACAGCGAGTGCTGATGAGGCAATAACGCCTGACTCGGTGAATGTCATAGAGCAAAACGACACTGCTGTTACTGCCGGCAAAACTGCGGTAACAGGCTTCAACTCGCTCGAGTATCTCATGTCAAAGAGATACGTTCCACAAGGAGAAACATTCCGCAAGCGTTGGTACGACCACCTTTACATGGAAATTGGTTTGGATGTTGAGCATGTAATAAATCCTACAGTCGACTTCAAGTTCACACCGATGACTCTCGGTAAGTTGGCTCTCGGTAAGCAGTTCAACAAGTACAACAGCCTTCGTGTATCAGGTATGGCGGGCTATGTTTACCAAAAAGAGCCATACAATTTCTACATGATGAAGGTTGGTGGACGTCTTGACCACTTGTTCGATGTGTCAAGTTACCTCAATGGTTACAAGTCAAACCGTTTCCTTACAGTATCTACTGTGCTCGGTGCGGGCGCAATGTACTCTCGTTTCATTACTGACTATGGTTTTGCTTCTGCAAAAGGATTGGCTTACGAAGGACACGCAGGACTTCAGTTCAAGTTCTACACAGGTCCTCAAGCATCTCTCAACATCGAACCTTACATCGGTATCGCTTCTGACAACATGGACATGAGTGAACCAAGAAACTGGCGCAAATACGACGGTTTCTATGGTGCAAATGTAACTTACACCCACTATTTCAACAACAATCTCTCTCAGGAAACTCGTAAGCATCTCATCGAGAACCGCCGCCATCAGGAGCAGCTCACACGCGATTCCTTGCTATTCTCTTGGCGCAAGCCATTCTTTGCTGAGTTCTCAAACTCACTCAAGATGTCAACAAAGGGTTTCTCTGACCCGATTAACCATATTGGTAACGGTTTCGCAGCTTCTTTCGGAAAATGGTTCTCGCCAGTAGCTGGTATAAGAGCAACGCTTGCTTCTGAGAATGCTGCTAACCATGACGAACTTGAATTTCAAGCAGGAGGTAACACAAAGGATGCTACAGACAGAACTTTCCATAGCATATCAAACTACAAGTTTGTAAGAATGGAGGCTTTGTTCAATCCGTTTGGTTTTGACCCTTATTATAATTGGGACGCGAAGTTTGGTGCTTACGCCGTAATGGGTTTGCAACTCGGTTATATCAGTACGGCATGGAATCATTATGATTATCTCACAAAGCGTACCCACGGATATACCGCAGGCTTACATCTTTGGACAAAACTTGCCAAGGACATACAGTTCTTCATCGAACCTCGTTTCGAGCACAATACATTCCACATTCCAGATTGGGGAGTGGATATGAACCATCGCTACAAGGACGATCTTGTCACACTCAACTTCGGTATCACCATCAACACTTGTCCTGAGAAATACACTTACTGGGACAAGGAAACCTCATATGATAATTTCTTCGATTTCAAGCGTATTTCAATCGGTGGAGGTTGGGGTGTAAACGCTTTCCAGCCAATGTCAATGCTGGGCGCCACAATGAGATTTGGTTGGAACGGCCAAGGCTTTGTTGAGTTCAACTTCGATGAATATCAGGGCGTTCGTCTCATAGGCGAGTACATGGATGCCCCAAGTTCAAGAATAAAGAAAGGTAATCTCATCAACCTGAACCACGAAGCTGCTGCCACTTCTTTCGACTATATGGTGAATCTGACAAACCTCTTCAGCCCAGCCCACATCGGACGCAGATCAGTTGAAGCTTACCTCTTCGCAGGCCCTTCGATACTTTGGGGATTGAACAATGGCAAGTTCCAGACCCCGAAGTGGGGATTCAATGGTGGCGTGAAACTTCTCTACAAGGTTAACAACAACATAGCTTTCCACCTAACTCCGATGTTCTATCGTGTTACAGGAAGTTCACTTGACTATGTTTATCCTACAATCAGAATGCACAGGTGGCAGATGTATGAGACAATCAACGTCGGTATCCAGTATTCTATCTAACAAACACGGAATCTTCAATAAAAGAGTGTGAACTCATCACAATAAAAAAGAAACACAAGATGTCATTCAACAAAATTACAATAATAGCCATTGCAACATTCTTCGCCATCATTCCTCAGAGCATGAAGGCACAGAAGGATGCCGATGCTACGATTAAATCGCTTGCTCCTCTGATTTATGAATATCATGGTCAGTTAAGAATGGAGAAAACAGACCTCTTAAGAAACATCACTCGTGCTTACGAGCATAATCCTCGCATGCTTACTGCCATCGCGAAGATGTTCTACGATGCTCAGGATAGTGCCGTTGCTCACCAGTATGAACAAAAGGCATTGAAGGCAGATCCAAAGTATGCACCTGCATATGTTCTTCGCGGCGATGCAAACCTCAACCTTTATCAAGACACACTTGCTGCCATCAATTGCTACGAGAAGGCAACAACTATTGCACCTAACGACGCTTCCGGATATGAGGCTCTTTTCAACTATTATACTAAAAAACGTAATGCTCTTGACTCGCTACAGGCACAAAACCTCGTAACGCTTCTTGCCCAAAGAGCCGACAATGACGACAGTCGCATGGCTGCAGCAGAACTTAACCGCAGAATCGGTGGAGATTTCGACACAACAATCTCTCTTCTCGGTGCTGTTTCTTACGACAAGCTCAAGGAATCGGAACTCGCAAGATACGCTTATATGCTTTGCTCAAACAATCTTACTGACAAGTGCCAGGAGGTTGTTGACAAGGGTCTTGCACAATATCCAAACAACTCATACTTCTATCGCGTAGCAATGTACAACTATGCTCACGGTCAGAACTACTCTGCGGCAGAGGAGATGGGCAACAAACTCTTCAGCATGCTTCCTACTGACAGCATCGAAGCTGAGGACTATCGCATCTACAGCTATTGCCTTACTGAGCGTGGCGAAGATGCAAAGGCTGTTGAGTCACTTTGGAAAGCCATCCAGACAACTGATCCTTCATGGGCTATGAAGCAGCAACTTCTCAACAGAATTGAGGAAGTTTATAAGAAAAAGGCTGACAAACTCATTGCCGACAAATGGTATGAAGACGCAGCTGCCGTACTTGAAGACGGCGCAGATGATTTCCTTGATCACGAAGATGAATATCGCGCCGTTCAGTGTTACTCAGCTCTCGGCAACATGTACACGCAGACATGGGCGAATGAACTTGAAGACGCAGAGAAACTTCTTCCTTACCGTAAGGCACTGGCAATGTATGCCGACATGAGCAATAAGTGCAAGGACGAGGACTACATCACTTCTGGTCTCTATCGCCAGTGCTTCATGTCATACTTCATCAACCGAATTGATCCTAATGAAAGTTGTGAACCATACGCAAGAGCTTTTGCCGATCGCGTGTTGACTCACAACACTCTCGGTTTCTATGACAAGAACATGACAAAGGCACTCCAGATTCTCGCCTCAACACAGCCAAACCAAGCTCTCTCATACGCTAATCGTTTCCAGGCAAAGTTCCCTAACTACATTGACCGTGAACTTGATGACCTAATCGACAAACTCTCGCAGAAATAATTTGCAGCAGAGATTATAAAATGAACCCCGAAAGTTAGACAAAAACTTTCGGGGTTCATTTCATTTTGTCGGATTATTTATTGTGTATGCGTAAGAACAACAACACATCAAGCCTTACTTCTTTGTAATCTTCACGCCTCGCTTGGAGATGGCTTTCTGCTCTCGTGGTATAAGGAGGTCAATCATCATGCGATGGCGAGAGCCCATCTTGTCGTGAACGATATATACTCCATAACCTTCTACATGAATCTTCGTGCCAATAGGATACTTCTTCAGAAGGTCGCGAGAAACAGCACAGATGCGCTGTTTTGTAGGGTTGGTGATAACAGTGCCGTCTGCTGTCTTCTTGCCATTGGCAGCGTAGTACATCGTAAGCGTTACGGTGTCTTGTGCCAGACAGTACGAGGCAAATGAGGTTAAAAGGAAAAAGATAGCGATTAGTTTTCTCATGAATTACCAAACTTTAATTACAATTCTACGATATGATACGAGGTGGAAAGGACCATTGTCATGGACCTCGCAAATAATATGTGCGTCTTGCTTGCCGAAATCCTTCGGTATTGTAACCTTTATTATTGATGCTTCAGGATCATCTATCCTGACAGGTTTGCCTATTTCTCTCTGTTGCCACCAGTTGAAGGTAAGTTTGTCACCTTCCTTATCTGTTGTTTTTGAGGCATCAATGGTGACAGTCTTTCCGGCAGAAGCATTGATAACCAATGGTGCAATGCCCTTTCTGCCATTTACTATAATCTGAGGATTGGTGTTTCCTGTGCCATTCTCTGCCCATGCCATGCGTGCAGCAAAGTCGTTGAATTCATCAGTGTAGAATCTTTTCTCGTATGAATCGGATATCCTCTTATACGAATCTTCCCAGTTTGTCCAAGCGAAGGTAAGGCTGTCTGGAGACATTCCGTAAACATGGTAACCACCCCACCCCACTTGCTCAGGCTTCTCAGGATCGTTAAGCCCGTTTGGCATGAGATGCAAGAAGCTTGGAGTATCGCCTTCAACGCCCCATTTGTATGTAGGATAAACCTGTCCCATTTCTGTCTTTGTGCTTTGGATAAGGTTGACATACTGCTGCCAGTGGCGCTTGCCAAGTTCATTCTGGTTAAGCCATGCCGATTCATCCCAGATGAATAGCAGATCGTCAGCAAACTCCTTGCGAAGCCACTGGTGAGAACTGTAAGCACGGTTCATTCGCATTGAATACTGCATGTCCTGATCCGTGATTGTATAGATGCGGAATTTCTGCACAAACTTCTTAAGTTCTTCTGGAGAGCGCGTCTTCTTTACTTTCCAAATGGCTTGTGCTAGAGTATTGGAACCACCCCATGAAGCAACCCATATTGGTCGTGGGTCGTTCTCATCTGCAAGTTTAATGAGGAATTCACTTCCCGGAGAGTCGTTTCCTTCGCCAATCACGCCTATTCCCGCCTTCTGACTTCCCATCATCACACGGCTTCGCAGATATTTCGCGCTTGGCCAATAGCCTAGTTTTTGCTTGCCATTCTCGGCAAAGAGTGAGTTGAAACCAACCTGTCCTGAACGCTTCATGAGTTTTTTCACATCCGTTTCGTAAGCATCTACAACCTTGTTCAGATATTCCGCCCACTCCTCTGGATAAGGGTCACAGTTCCAACCAATTGTAGTGCATATAGCCTCTATCTCGAAGCAATCGGCATAAGCAAGAAGCCGGACGGCAGATTCGTTGTCGTCAGGTTCCACATCGGCAGGACCAATGTCTGTCATCACGACGAGACGCGGTTTCAAGTCCTGCTGGGCATTAACGCAAGTTGTTGTTAAGAGAAAAAGGAAAATGTATAAGAATCTCATTATTCGCCAGTCATTAGTCATTAGTCATTACTCAATCGTCATTACTCATCATCACTCATACCTCATTACCTTCGCCGGACTGATATGAGAAACGAGCATGCTCGGCAAGATAAGGATGAGAGAGCAGATAATGAATGTGCAGATGTTTATGAAAAGAATCACAGGGAAATTGATTTCAAGCGGAACTTCTGCCACGAAATATACGGATGGGTCGAGCTTTATGATGCCAGTAAACTCCTGTAAATACATGAGTGCAAGGGCAAGAATATTACCAATGGCAAGTCCTTTGCACACAATGAACAGCGCAAGCCAAATGAATGTGTGGCGGATTCCTTGATTGCGCATGCCAAGGGCTTTGAGCAAACCTATCATATTGGTGCGTTCAAGAATGATGATGAGCAAACCGGAGATCATCGTAAATCCAGCGACAGCAACCATCAGTCCTAGGATAATCCAGACATTGAGGTCAAGAAGGTCGAGCCAAGAGAAGATGCCAGGATACATGTTGAGCACAGTTTCCGAAGAATAGGTCTCTTCGTTGCGGTCAATCTTGCGGTTTATTTGCTTCACGAAACGCTTGGCAACGACATCAAGTTCAGCGAAATCCTTTATCAGCACCTCCGCACCATCTGCTTCGTCGTCCTTATATTCGTTGAGTTTCTGGGTTGTCTTGAAATCCGTAAACGAAAGCGACTCATCGAAGGCAGTGAGGTTTGTCTGATAAACTCCCACAACATTGAACTTTCGTGTTCTTACTTTCTCTCCATTTATGAAATAAGCAAAGACATCATCGCCTGCTTTCAATTGAAGTTTGTCAGCTTGAGTCTTTGAAACAAGTATCTCTCGCGATGCCTTTGTCATTGAGAACTTAGGCAAACGACCCTCTATTATATTCTCGCCAATAAACTGAGTGTCAAAGCTTTCGCCAACGCCCTTTATCTGAATGCCGAGAAAATCGTTGTCGGTCTTCAATATGCCTTGAGTCAATGTGTAGGGCGAAACTGACTTGACGCCTTCAATGCCTTTAATGACGGCAATCATGGAGTCGCCCATAATGACAGGCGCTTGCTCAAAGCCATGCATCGAAAGGAAGTTACCTACCGTGATATGACTTCCGAAACCGATGACCTTATTCTTTATCGTATGCTTGAAACCTAAGACTACAGCTACAGAAACAACCATCACAGCAATGCCAATAGCAATGCCTGCCATCGCAATCTTGATAGCAGGGTTGCTAACCTTCTTCGTCTTGTCTGGAGTAGAATAAAGGCGGCGGGCTATGGAGAAGGAAAGAGCCAAGTATTAAGTAATAAGTAATAAGTATTAAGTAATAAGTATGATTACCATGGGAGATTGAAAAAGTTCCTCCTTGGGGTTATGGGGTTACGGTTCTTCCAGGATAAGCTTCTAGAGCCTTCTGGAGAACGACGAGAGCTCGCATGAGATCTTCCTTCTTAAGCACATAGGCGATACGCACTTGGTTGATGCCTGCTCCCGGCGTAGTATAGAAACCAGATGCAGGTGCCATCATGACAGTCTCGCCTTCATACTCAAACTTCTCAAGACACCAACGGCAGAACTTCTCGCTGTCGTCAACAGGAAGCTGGGCCACAGTGTAGAAAGCGCCCATTGGTATTGGAGAATAAACACCAGGAATACGGTTCAAACCATCAATCAAGCACTTACGACGCTCCACATACTCGTCATACACATCGCGGTAATAATCCTCTGGTGCATCGAGGGAAGCTTCTGCGATAATCTGTCCGATAAGAGGTGGCGAAAGGCGTGCCTGACAGAACTTCATAACAGCCTGACGAATCTCTTCGTTCTTTGTGATAAGCGCACCAATACGAACGCCACATTCAGAATAACGCTTTGAAACAGAGTCGATTAGCACCACATTCTGTTCAATGCCTTCAAGGTGGCAAGCAGAAATGTAAGGAGAACCAGTATAGATATATTCGCGATAAACTTCGTCAGAGAAGAGGTAAAGGTCGTACTTCTTCACGAGGTCGCGAATCTGGTTCATCTCACGGCGTGTGTAGAGATAACCTGTAGGGTTGTTAGGGTTACAGATGAGTATCGCGCGTGTGCGTTCATTAATTAACTCCTCAAACTTCTCAACCTTTGGCAGAGAGAAACCTTCCTCGATAGTCGTAGCAATAGTACGAATCTTAGCACCGGCAGAAATTGCAAACGCCATGTAGTTAGCATAAGCAGGTTCCGGCACGATAATCTCATCGCCAGGGTTAAGGCATGCCATGAAACTGAACAATACCGCCTCTGAACCGCCACAAGTAATGATGATATCGTCGGCTGTGACATTGATATCATACTTCTTGTAGTAGTCAACAAGTTTCTCGCGATAGCTCAAATAGCCCTGTGAAGGAGAATATTCGAGTATTTCGCGGTCAACATTCTTCATCGCATCAAGCGCCACCTGTGGTGTTGGAAGGTCAGGTTGACCGATGTTCAGGTGGTAAACCTTTGTGCCACGCTTCTTTGCAGCAGCAGCAAGTGGAGCTAGTTTACGAATAGGCGACTGTGGCATTTCTACGCCACGAAGAGATATTTTTGGCATTTTCTAATTTATTTTTGCTTGCAACGAATGTTTAATTAAAGAAGTTCCAGCTAACTCCAAATCGAATCAGCGAGCTGTTCTGCGGATAATGAGGGGCAAGGAAATAGTTGCCTGCGGTCTGGTTAACATGACTCATCATCACAAAGAAGCGAGCGTGCTTGAGATGGAAGTTCGCATAGACATTTATGATTGGGTAGTTGCCTACCTTTATGTTATTATCTCCGTTCTCTTGAGAACAATAAAGTCCGAGAGTCGGGTTATAGTCTGGAGCGACATAGGAAGTGAAGTATCTTGCATCAGCACCAAGTTCAGTGTCCAGCACCTTTGCAATCCTGAACTTCAGATAGAGGTTTGCGTATGCATTGAACTCAGGCACGGCAACTGCTGCTTGGTCGGAGGAGTTCTGATAGGTAAGTACGGTTTCCAGATTAACCGGTCCTATCTTGAAGTCCTGCATGAGTTGTGCAGTAAGCAACGATATGTTGCCACTTTGACGAACCTTCACATCATAGTTCTTGCGAAGGAAAGACTTTGGTTCTATCGAGTATGAATTGGCAAAATACGTGAATCCGTCAAGATTGTCGTAAGCCACGCGAAGCTTTGTCTTCGTCTTGCCGATGTTCAGCAGACCTTCCACATGCGAATGTGTCTGAATAGCAAGTTCGTCATCGCCTTCATTATCCCACCAATAGTGCTTGCTATGATATTTGCCATAATAGAACGACGGCGTTTCCCTATGGAAGAAAGCCTTAGCCTGAAGCGAAACGGTGTCGCCGAAGAGCGAGAAGTTCATGTCGCCATCGGCATCAAGATAGAGATCGCCAGCCGTTGGACCTACAACGAATGTCTCGAGCTGCACATTGTAATGGAACATGTTTCCGAGCGACTTCTGCAACTGACCGCCGAGAGTGATGTGATTCTCATTTTCCCTCTTAAGCCATCCTTCCTCATCAGGCAGAACATAACTGCGAAGTTCATGGGAAGCAAACAGTTTCAAGCCCATTGGCACCCACTTGTTGAAACCTTCAAGCATTGCTATAGCGAAGTTGTTCTTCAGGCAGAAATGCTTTGTAATGTCGCGGATAGAATCGTTGCCGTAGGTTCCGTTGCCGTAAGTTGGCAGATAAGTGTTTGCGTAATAGCCCTCAGGCGAAGCGTAAGCCTGGTAGATGCGTTTGTAGTTGGCGAAGTTGAGCGTGTGGATGAAACTTGTCACAGGCACATACTCGTTCTTGAGCCAAGTGGTGTCGAGTTTCTCTTCTACAAATTCGCCTGATGCCTTCTTCGCGGCAAGTTCCTTATTGTAATCATCCAGGTCGAAATCTTCGCCTTGCTCCATCTTTGCCTTTGCCAGAGCGCGCTTTGCATCGTTCTCAACTTTTGCCTTGTGAGCAAATTTCTTGGCTGCAATCTCCTGCTCATTCATTGGCACCTTGCGGTTGAAGCCCACATTGTAGCGCTGTGAGAAGAAGATCTTCTGATTGTCGTTTCTGTTCCAGTTTCGTGAAAGGACAGATGGGATTTCAGCCTCCGAATAGTTGTCATTGAAACTCTCCGGATGCTTGATGTACTCATCGTCAGTGATTCCACCACTCTCTGCCACCTTCTGATGATTGAGGGAAACGAGTGCATGGGCATTGTATCTGTCGCCAATGTAAGAACCGTAGATTGAGTAGTTGAAATGTGCGGTGCTGGCATTCTGGTAATAGCCCTTGCCGTAGATGTAGTCGAACTTCATGCCAAGACCTATCTTCTTGCCAGCATTTACGGCAAAGAGAGCTTTCAAATGGTCTTCGCCTGTATTGCCTGAACCGCAAGTGTTGAAACTGATGTTCGTGATTGGCGAAAGAGTGTTCGTGAAAAGGAACTCATCTGGCTGTGTGAGGAAGAAGTCGTAAGGATGAGAGAACACGAAATCGTCGCCAACAAATCGGTCGATGAAGATGCGGTTTATTCGCGGACTGCCCACATTTCCGAGGTTGTTGTACTCTCCGTACAACCCGTTTGTGAAGATGGAATTCTGGAAAAGATGAGAAAGCGTGTCTGGCTCGGCATCAATACGATCGCCGAAATAGCGGTCAACAGTCCACACCTTCAAGCCTTTCGGGAAATCCTGCTTGGCATGGAGCGTGTCGCTTTGGCGGTTCAAGCCTGATTCAGAATACTGGTTACCCATTCCACCCGACGAGTTCATGTCGTTGGAATTAGTTCTGCGCTCAGACTGCGCGAGGGCAATCTGTGCGAAACAAGCAAGCAGTAATATGAGGATTTTTCTTTGCAAGTGAGCCTGTTTAGTTTTTACTTTCCAAGGAAACGGAAACAGCACTCAGCCATCTTGAACACCATGGAACCAAGAATGACATAAGTGCCTGTAGTTTCGCTCTTGAATATATAAAGAGCCACACCGATAATAGCGCCAACAACAAAAATCGTGTTGAGGACATTACGGATTACAAAATATTTTTTTCTGAGAGACTCCTCGTCTCTACGCGATTTTATTTCCATAGATTACTTACCTGATTAAAGATTTCGTCCTTGCGGTCAATCATCTTCCTGCGGAACCTTGAAGAACCAGGATAGATCTTTGTACCATTCTTGTTGAGGGATTCCTCATCAGAAATCCACTCTTCAGCAGAAAACAATCCGTTTCTGCCAGGCATATTCTCAGAATAATCAAATACAATGCGAGTGAGAGTGAGCTGCAGATGATTGTCAGTGCAGTTAGCAAAGAGTTTGTAAGAAGTCGCTGCACGGTCATGTACAATGGCATTCTTCTTGAAATCAATCCACTCCCTGACGTTTGTAGCAATGGAATGTTCCTTTGGATTAACGAGGGCTATCTGACTTCCCTTGAGTTGATTCTCCTGATGAGTGAAATCCTCAAGATACTGATAGAGGTCATCGTAAATCTGCTGTGCACTCTTGCCAGGAACATCAAGTTCAAGAGTCCACTGCACCTTGCCGTCAACCAATGGCGCTCCACCCTTCAGATACTTCTTGTCAATAACCTTTTTGCCTTTCTTCTTTACGCCGTCATCAACAGTTGTAGTCTGATTCTGGGATTTGATTTCTGATGGTCTTACCCAATCATTCTGGGCAGATGCCGCAAGCGGCAGGATTGTCAATATTGCAAGTATTATTCTTTTCATATTATAGCATATATATAAATCGGGGCAAAATTACAAAAAATAAGGGCATAAAAAGAACAAATTGCAAGAAAACTGCATCTTTGCAAAACAAAAGGAAAAGTTTGTCAATGTTTTTCCTTCTTTTTAGAACTATTTATGTGCATTTACAAAAGAAAAGCAAGCCCAATTCCAGAGTAAACCAAGGGAACTCCAAGACTGAGCTTGCCTAACTATAATCACTTTCCGAATACTTTGTCAAGACCCTTGCTTACAGCATCATTAGCCTTGCTCCTAGCATCTTGCTTAGCCTTGTCAGCAGCCTGCTGCGCAGCTTCCTTCGCACTCTTTGGCGCGTTATCTATCTTTGACTTTACTTCGTCAACCTTGTTCTTCACCTCGTCAACTTTCGACTTGGCAGCATCGACTTTGTTCTTTACCTCGTCAACCTTAGCCTTTGCCTCATTTGCCTTATTCACAGCACCTTCCACCTTCTTTGCAGCCTCGCCTGCAACTCCCTGAGCGGCATCCTTTGCAGCGCCCTCTACGTCAGAGATTGCCTTTGCGCCTGACTCGCCAGCAACAGCCTTAACTGTTGAAGCCCAATCCTTTGCAGAAGCCTCAAGGTTATTGAGGTCAAGTTTCTCGGCAGAAGAAACGAAAGAAGATATAAGGGTGCTACCAGTAGCTGTAAGCTTATCCTTGTTTTCCTTCACGAAGTTCTGGATCTTCTCAGCGTAAGTCTTAGCCTCATCAAGCTTGCCTTGCTCAACAAGTTTGGCAACCTGAACCTCCATCTTCTCAACACAATCCTCAACATCTTCTGGAGTGCCAATTTCAAGAGAAGCATCAAGGCTTTTAACTGCCGACTCTGCATCTGTCCAATCTGGTAAAACATTAACCTCCATCTCGTTTGCTGTAGAGTCTGCGTCACCACCATTACCTGCCTGATTGCCGCAAGATGTGAAAGTTACAGCGGCAACAGCCATTACTGAAAGAATAATTTTTCTCATTTTTGTCAATTATTAGAATCTATTTAATATAACTTTTGTCATCAATAAATTTAACTTATAAGACTTATGATTCCGACGAAATATAAGTCCAATCAGTCTGATTTATTGATTATCTGACTGCAAAAGTAGAAAATGTTTGTATTACGACAAAACAAAATCCAATTTTATTTTCCTCAACTGTTAATAAAGGTTATTTTCCGTTGAGCGTAAGTCTGATTCCTGTCGAAAGATTGAAGGACAGAGGATGTTCCGTGCGATAGGTTTCGAGAACACTATTGCTTGAAGGAATAGCCCAAACAGCCTGCGGTTCAAGGAATACGCCAAGATGATTTGTCAGGTTAACTTGCACACCGCCAGCACCTTGCAACGAGAACAGGAGTCCGTCACGATCCATCTTCTTGCCATCTCTCTCTGCCGAAAGACAAACATCAGCAGCACCGCCCATGCCCACATAGACATCAAGCCATCTGTTTCCTACTATTGAGTAATCCAAGCGTAAAGGCACGCCAAGATACTGCACACGCTGATTCTTTTTGCCGCCACGCAAGTACTTGTATGTGGAATTATATACAGAATATTCAATACCGGAAGTCAAAGACAATTTCTCGGTCAGTCTATAGCGAATGCTAAGCCCTGCTTTCAAAGGCATTGAATGCTTCGGACTGCCAACAGGAATATCCTTTGGATTTCCCACAAATTCCATCACCCCGTTAAAGCCTGCATCAAACGATGCTTCTGGAAGAATAAGGTCACCAGGCTCTGCATCTTTTGATTGCGACAAGAGACTTCCAAGCAGACTTGCCGCAAGCACACCGCCACCAACAGCACCCGTTTTCAATGTGAAAGTCGGCTTTCTTTCCTCCACCGCTTGTCGAACCAGGCTCTCAGAATAATCATCGTTGGCATTGTTCGCTTGCAGCGGTTCGGTAATGATCGTCTTACTATCATCCTGCGCAGAATTCATCTCGGTTTGGATCCTTTCACGCTCTGCTTCTTCCGCAGGAATTTCTTCCGTATTGCTCTTTATAACAGGAGGATAGAACTTAACGCTAGCTGCCTTATTCTCAACGAATTTCACAGCATTGGCAGTTTGTTGCACGACTGCTTGTTCTTCTGCTGACGTTACAGATTCTTTCACTTCATTCTCGGCTATGCGCTTATCGGAAACTTTCTGTTCTTTCTTGACCTCAGCAACCAACGATTCATCATCATTTGCTTCATCCTTCATCAATTTTGGAACAATGAAAGTCATAAGCAAACAGGCTGCAATAGTTGCAGCAATGGCAATAGCCGTAGTACGCTTACGGTTAGTCTTTTCTGGCTTGCGAGCCTCATCGAGCCTCTTTCGGAAATCGGCAAGACTTCCTTCTGGCAGGCTATGTTCGTAGCCTTCCAGTTTATCCTTTATTATGTCTTCCCAATTTCTCATTTTCGTTCCGTTGATTTAATGTATTTGATGATGCGTTTTTTCAAGATAACCTTCGCTCTCGACAAAATCGCAGCTGAACCTTTCTCACTGATTCCCAACTCTTTAGCAATTTCCTTATGCGAATAACCGTCTATGCAGTACATATTGAAAACGGCTCTTTTCGTCGCATTCAGTTCCGATATCATCCTTATCAGAACCTCTTCCGGTATTGCTGATATCTGCTCTTCTGGCGGATCTTCGACAGGATCACTTAGGAATGTGTCGAAAGAGAGGAATCGGAACCGCTGGCGTCTCACTTCGTTCAGAGCCACATTGACGGCTATCCTGCTTATCCATGCCGCGAGAGAGCCTTCGCCTCGGTATGTAAAAGTGTCTATTTTCTCAAAAACCTTTATGAATGTTTCCTGAAGCAAATCTCTCGCATCTTCCTGATTATCACTGTATCTCAGACAAAGCGCAAAGACCCTTGCTGCATATTTGCTATACAGCTCATCTTCTGCTTGCCTATTTCGTTCGGAGCAAAGCGTGGCAAGGCGTTGCTCGTCGATATTGATTACCAAGATTAATCTTCCATTACACCTGCAGGTGCTATAACAAACGAGCCTTTCACACCATAATTCACCTCGAGGTCAAACTGAAAGTACGGAGAAGACTCTTCCGCAGTCACAATATCATGGTATAGGAAAACTGAATATTTGCCCTTCCCATAATACGGAATGTCGTAAGAAACATCGTGCTGGCGGATACCATTAGCATCCATTCTGTTTTCCTTCTCATGAATATGTATGCTACCATCTTTTCCATCATGCACGAGAACACCTATCTTGTCAGAAGCAACGTTACACGTCATGTTTTTGTGTAAGACATGCAAAATGTACTCTCCGTGCTTACCCTTGTTAATAGAATATTCAAAGGTTTCCGGCATACCGACACCCACGTCCAATGGATTGTCAACAACGTTCGTTGCCCAATAGAAAAGAGGCTTACTGTTTTCTATTAAATGAGCCATAGGGTCATCGGGACCATCTTCCGAATTGCATGAAGCAAAGGCAAACGCCATTAGCGCGATTACGAATAAGTATCTCATATTGTAATTAATGTTGTTTTTACCCAATGGGGGTATTTTGAATTAATGTCTTTGCTATTATAAACACATAAAATTCGAAAATACATCAGAAAACATCAACTTTTTTCATTTTTCGCGGTTATGGTTGCGGTTACGGTTACGGTCACGCTTAGAACTCCAAGCGGAAGCCCTTGCTCTTCAACTCATCGTACTTTTCCTTATTGAACTTGTAGTAGATGACCTGGCGGTTGCTGCCCTCCTTCTTGTCTTTCTCCACAGCATGTATGAGTTCGAGCTTAAGGAATTTCTTGGCAAAATTACGGCGATCGAACTGCACTTCAAGGATTGCTTCGTAGAGGGTTTGCAGTTGAGTCATCGTGAATTCCTCTGGAAGCAGTTCAAAACCAATTGGTTCGAAGTGGATCTTTTCCTTCAGATGCTTCAGTGCCACGCGGAGAATGTGGTCGTGGTCGAAGGCAAGAGGAGGTGTCTGGTCGAGCGGAAACCACTTGGCTTGTGCTGCATCGTCTCCGCCTCTCACTTCCTGAAGGTTGACGAGGGCAAGGAATGCACAGGTCACGACACGCTCTCGTGGATCGCGAGTGACGCCGGAAAAGACATGAAACTGCTCAATGAAAGCATCCTCTAGACCAGTTTCTTCCTGTAGTTCACGCATGGCACATTGCTCCATTGTTTCATTCATGTTCATGAAACCACCCGGAAAAGCCCAACATCCCTTGTACGGATAGATGCCACGTTCAATGAGAAGGATGTTAAGATTCTTACCGTCGAAACCGAAAATCACACAGTCGGCAGTCAATGCTGCATGCGGATATTTGTAGCAATACTTTAGTTCTTCTTTATTTTCCATATTATCATTCAGTAAAAAGTAACCAGAAAACTTATTTTGCTTGTGATAAGATTTATCGAAAAAAAAATGAATTAATATTGAATTTCTGACAATAGTTGACTATTATAGTTCAGGAGAAAAATGGTTTTCTCGGCTGCAAAGTTACTATTATTATCAGAAAAAAATGCAACTAATTGTAAAAAATACACAAAAATATTTGGCAGTTACAAAAAATAGTAATACCTTTGCCGCCCTTTTGCGCCAAATTTTGAGTAGTTTGGTGTAAAAATAAAGGTAAACACATGTATCTCATACGATACCTCTGCGTTCTATTCTCCATATTATTTATGTATGAAAGACTTCTAAAAGAGGTCAAAAAGCTGGTTAGTAAACACGTAATGAAAACAAAGTTTGTGTATTTTTTACATTTTACTGTTTACTTTCTTGCGACTTATTGTATAAACAAAGTGTCTAACCAAATAAAAAGTTTTAAAGTTATGGAAAAGAAGAATGTAGTGTTTTTTTACGGAGTGAAGAATGTTAATGGTGAGTTTTCTAACCATTACGTTCGTGAGTTTGTGGTGAACGGTAATACGTTCCGTTGTGTTGAGCAGTACATGATGGCACAGAAGGCTCTTATCTTCCGTGACTTCGAGACTTTCAACAAGGTGATGAATTCCGTGAATCCTGCAGAGATGAAGCATCTTGGCAGAGAGGTGAAGAACTTCGATGCAGAGAAGTGGAATGAGGTGAAGGTAAGGGTTGTGAAGAATGCTGTCTTTGCAAAGTTCTCTCAGAACTGGGACCTTCGCAAGATGCTGTTGGAGACTGGTGATAAGATGATTGTTGAGAGCAATCCTATGGACCGCATCTGGGGTATTGGTATGTGTAAGAGTGATAAGGAGGTGATGAACAAGATGGATGAATGGGGTGAGAATCTCCTCGGCAAGATTATGATGGAGGTAAGAGAAGAGTTGAAGGGCATGGAGTTTGATGATGAGATGGAAGATGTTGTTGTGGTAAGTGAGAAGAGGAAGAGTGGTGATGAGGATGAGAAGGAAATCCCTGTGGTTAAGGTTGTTAGGAAGGATAAGGCTGAGGAGTATGTGAAGGGTAAGAAGTGTAAGGTTGAGAATGCGCAGATTAGTAAGGGCGAGGTTATTGAGTTGTACCGAGAGGTATGGGTGGATTTGAATTATGGTGATGAGACCAAGATGGATGAGAAGTGGGTGTTTGTAAAGAGGATGAAGGTAGGTGAGTTTGTGAGTGAAGTGGAAGCCCGCAAGTTTGCAAGGGAGTATAAGATGTTGAGTGGAACAAAGAGAAATGGTAAGATGATAGATTGCAAGATGAAGAAAAAGTAACCAGAAAACATAATAATTATAGAAACCCTTCGTTTTATAAGAAGGGAATAGCCTGAAGGGCTTATAGCTACATAGCCCAGGGCAGAGCGAAGCGGCACCCTGGGTATTAAACCGGTGTTGATTGGAAGCGCCCTGTAAGGGCAAAAGTCTATCCAATCCATCGAACACCAACACTTTTGCCCTTACAGGGCGTATCTAAAACATACAATCATAATACCCAAGGCGCCGCTTCGCTTGCCATTGGGCTATGTAGCTCATTGGGCTTTGACTTTCCGCTTCGCGCCGCCGACCTTCGGTTCAGCCCGTTTTATCAGATAACAATACTAATCCATAGAGTTTATGAAGTTGAAAAATTGGCAGAAAGTAATGACTGTGATGGAGGTTTATCCTAACATTACTCGTGAGAAATTGGAAACTGCTCTTGGTCTTTCGAGAAGTGGTGTGGCAAAGATTATCCGCCAACTGATAGACGAAGGCAAGATAAAGCGTGTCGGTCCGGACAAGGGTGGACATTGGGAGATAATACCTTCCGATGAGGAACCGGAATATTTCTTCTTCTATGGCCATGATCCGGAGAAAATGGGCGACAAGGCGGTTTTCAGCCAATGGTATACGAAGCCGTTCACTGTTGATGGCCATCGCTACGAATGTATGGAACAATACATGATGGCAGAGAAAGCCCTGCTTTTCAAGGATTTCGACATGCTCAAGCAGATCCTGAACAGCCAGAGTCCGAAAGAATGTAAGGCGTTTGGTCGCAAGGTGAAGAACTTTGATTCCGAGACATGGAATGAGCACAGCCAAAAGATAGTCTTCAAGGGCAATTACGCCAAGTTCTCACAGAACTCCCGTTTGCTCAAGCTCCTCCTTGCCACTGGCGACAAAGTGCTAGTGGAAGCAAGTCCGTTCGACAAGATCTGGGGTATTGGCATGAGAGCCTGCAAAGCCGCTGAAGACCACCACAACTGGCACGGCAAGAACCAACTCGGCTACACTCTCACTCGCGTAAAGAAAGCCATCATCGCCGATGCCATCCTCAATGGTACCCTGGAGGAGCTGATGGAGGAATAATTGCGTTGTCATGATTGTCATTAAGGTCATTGTCATTAAGGATTTTCTGTTTCTATATACAAAAAGCAAGCACTGCCAACATCATGTCAGCAATGCTTGCCTTATTATTTATAATTGAATCAGCCGGAACTGTTCAAGTAATGCGATGTTTAGAAAATCATCTTTTCTACCCAGTAGCAGAGGATACCTGCGATGTAACCAACGAAGGCAATCCATGTAACGTTCTTGAGGTACCAGCCGAATGAGATGTGCTCAAGACCCATTACTACAACACCTGCAGCAGAACCGATGATGAGCATAGAACCACCCACACCAGCACAGTAAGCGAGGAGCTGCCAGAAGATACCGTCGAAGCAGAGGCTTGCAGAAGCTGGATCGATGACATACATCTTCATTGAAGCTGCTACGAGAGGTACGTTGTCAACGATAGAAGAAAGGATACCGATAGCACCTGTGATGAGGTAGTCGTTACCGATAGTCTCGTCGAGCCACTGTCCCATTGCTGTAAGTACGCCAACCTCAGAGAGAGTAGCAACAGCCATGAGGATACCGAGGAAGAACATGATTGTAGCCATATCGATGCGAGAGAGCATCTTTGTCACACGCTTTGCGAGTGGGTCGTGCTCTTCCTTCTTGCGATAGATAAGCTCAGTAACTGTCCAAAGAATACCGAGAACGCCGAGGATACCAACGAATGCAGGGAGCTCAGTGAGAGTGTGGAATACTGGTACAGAGCAGAGACCGCCTACACCAAGACAGAAGATGAGGTTACGCTGGAACTTTGTGATCTCAGAAACAGCAGCTTCCTTCTTGTCAACAACCTCAGGAAGATCGCCCTTGAGGTGCATCTGCATAACGAAAGTAGGCACGATGAATGCGATGAAAGAAGGAACGATGATCTCAGAGATAACGCCAGCAGCAGAAATCTTCTGACCAGCCCAGAGCATGATTGTTGTAACGTCACCGATTGGAGAGAATGCACCACCGGCATTGGCTGCGATGATTACGCAGACAGCATACCAGATACGGTCTTTCTTGTCCTGAACGAGCTTACGGAGAATCATGATCATCACGATAGATGTGGTAAGGTTGTCGAGAACAGCAGAAAGGATAGCTGTCATGAAGGCAATCTTCCAGAGCAAAGAGCGCTTTGTCTTTGACTTGAGAGCGCCACGAACCCAGTTGAAACCACCGTGCTGATCGACAATCTCAACGATTGTCATCGCACCCATAAGGAAGAAGAGTGTTGTACCAGCCTCACCGAGGTTTCTCTCGATAGCCTCGCCAAGTTCCCAGTTCTGGAGAACTCCTGAAGCGATAAGACCCTCATGGCCAAGAGCGAGGAGAGTCCAGCACACAACACACATCAAGACAGAGATTGCTGCCTTGTTGATTTTGGTTACGCTCTCGATGGCAATGAAGAAATAGCCAATGACGAAAGCGGTAACGATGATTGTAATAATTGACATTTTATTTTAGATTTTGTTAAGTTTTTCTTTCCTCAGGAAAGTGAAAAAACCATTTTTTCGGGCGCAAAGTTACATTTTTTTTCTCTTTTATTTAATTTTATATTATTAATTGTTAACTTTGCACGCAATAACTTGATTCAACTTTCGCAAGTGCTCAAGTTGAGGCTAAAAGCTAAAGGCTAAAGGCTAAAGAGTAATGAGTAAAGACTAAAGACTAATGACAGCCTCTCGGATTTGAGATATAGGACGGGAAGTCATTACTCAACAGTCATTACTCATTACTCAAAAGGTAATCATACTTAATACTTATTACTTAATACTTATTCCTTGAAAATGGATGAATGTAACTTAACTACAGAAACCAAATATTTCTTCGCCGTTGACCTCGGTGCAACAAGCGGAAGAACGATACTCGGAAAACTCAAGGACGGTAAGCTCGAAACAGAAGAGCTCACCCGCTTTCCTAACGTCATAACACAGATAGGCGGACACTTCTACTGGAATGTTCTCTCGCTTTATGGTGAGATAATTCGCGGATTGAAGGCTGCCGCACAACTCAACGTGAAGATTGAGAGCATCGGTATCGACACTTGGGGCGTGGACTTCCTCTGCGTCGGCAAGGACGATGAGATGATTCACAGCGTGCGCTCTTACCGTGACCCTTGCACTTTCGCTGCAATGGACGACTATTTCCAGACAGTGATGAGCAAGAAGGACCTTTACATGAAGACTGGCATTCAGGTGATGAACTTCAATTCCATCTTCCAACTTCATGCCATGCGCAAGGAAGGCAATGTAGCTTTCGAGAACGCTGAGACAATTCTTTTCCTTCCGGACGCTCTCTCTTGGATGCTCACAGGCGAGAAGATTTGCGAATATACCATCGCTTCTACAGCTGGGCTCCTCAATCCTAACGCTCGCGACTTCGACGAAGATCTCCTTGCATCCGTTGGCGTTAAGCGCTCGCAGTTCGGCAAGATGGTTATGCCAGGCGAGAAGATTGGCGTGCTGACAGAAGAGATTCAGAAGCTCACTGGTCTTGGCGAGGTGCCTGTAATCGCCGTTGCTGGTCACGACACTGGTAGCGCCGTGGCAGCAGTTCCTGCCACTTCAGAGAACTTTGCTTACCTGAGCAGCGGTACTTGGAGCCTTATGGGTGTGGAACTTCCTGAGCCTGTCGTTAGCGAAGAGACTTACGCAATGAACTTCACGAACGAAGGTGGCGTGAACGGAAGCATCCGTTTCCTCAAGAACATCTGCGGCATGTGGCTTCTCGAGAGTTGCCGCCGCGAATGGGACGACACTGTCCAGAAAGGTCATCAGGAACTTATCGCAGCAGCAAAGGCAGAAGAACCATTCCGCAGCATCATCTATCCGGACGACGAAATGTTTGCTAATCCGGCTAGTATGCTCGTGGCTATCAAGGAATATTGCGAGAAGACTGGTCAGCCAGTGCCTGAGACAACAGGACAGATTGCCCGCTGCATATTCGACTCTCTCGCTCTGCGCTACAAGGAAGTGTTTGAATATCTCCGCAAGATGAGCCCTGTTTCACTCGACACGCTCCACATCATCGGTGGCGGTTCGCTCAACCAGTACCTCAACCAGATCACTGCCGACGCTTGCGGCGTAGAGGTTCTCGCAGGTCCTCAGGAGTGTACAGCCCTCGGCAACATCATGGTTCAGGCTATTGCTTCAGGCGATGTTGACGGACTTCTCGGCATGCGCAAAGTCATCTCCAACAGCGTTACTCCAAAGGCATTCCACCCACAGCCATCAGAAGCGTGGGAGAAGGCTTACGAAAAGTATAAGGAAGTAATAAGTAATAAGTAATAAGTAATAAGTATGATTACTTTTGTTGCATGAGTACTTAAACACATAAATAAAGGGAACAATATACTTTTTGGCACAAAACTTATAAAACCGCAGACTCAACCAAATTCACGCAGATAATTCATTAGCAAATGAACACAATTATTTTTTATACCGAACACGAATTTCTCGAATTTAACGAATAAAAGATTAGTGTAATTCGTGCTATTCGTGTTCGAAAATAAAACATAAGTGGTAAATTTGAGAATCTGGTTTAATCTGCGGTTAAAGATATAATCAGTGGTTTATGTGCCAAATTGTATATAATCACCTAAATAAAAATCAACAAATCAGCAAATCGAAAAATCAATAAATGACAATATGAAAGCAGAACTTATTTCTCAGGCTTACGCAACAGCCAAAGAGCGTTACGCAGCCCTCGGCATCGACACAGAAGCTGTGCTCGAAGCTCTCTCTAAGATTGAAATCTCAATGCACTGCTGGCAGACTGACGACGTTGTCGGTTTCGAGCCAAAGGCAGGTGCACTCTCTGGCGGTATCCAGACTACAGGTAACTATCCTGGTCGTGCCCGCAATATTGATGAAGTTCGTGCTGACCTCGAGAAGGTTATGAGCCTCCTCCCTGGTAAGCAGCGTATCAACCTCCACGAAATCTATGGTGACTTCGGTTCTCAGTTCGTTGACCGCGACCAAGTTGGCATCGAGCACTTCAAGTCTTGGATGGATTGGGCTGACGAGCAGAAGGTTAACCTCGACTTCAACTCTTCATCTTTCTCTCACCCAAAGAGCGGCAACCACTCTCTTTCTTCTACAGACGAAGGCATCCGCCAGTTCTGGATTGAGCACACAAAGCGCTGCCGTCACATTGCCAATGAGTTCGGTAAGCATCAGGGCTCTCCTTGCTATATGAACCTCTGGATTCACGATGGAAGCAAGGATGTTACCGTAAATCGCATGAAGTATCGCGAACTCTTCGCAGATTCTCTCGACCAGATCTTCGCTGTTGAAGAGCCAATGATGCGCACAGGTCTCGAATCAAAGGTGTTCGGTATCGGTCTTGAAAGCTACACTGTAGGTTCTAACGAGTTCTGCATGGGTTATGCTACTAAGCATCAGCAGTATCTCACTATCGACACTGGTCACTATCACCCAACAGAGGTTGCTGCCGACAAGGTTTCTTCAGCTCTTCTCTTCGTGCCAGGTCTTATCCTCCACGTTACTCGTCCTATCCGTTGGGACTCTGACCATGTTACTCTCATGGACGACGCTACAACAGAACTCTTCCAGGAACTCGTACGCTGCGAGGCTCTCGACCGCACAGCTATCGGTCTTGACTACTTCGACGCATCAATCAACCGCATCGGTGCATACGTTATCGGTACTCGTGCTGCTCAGCGTTCACTCCTCCGCGCTCTCCTCGAGCCACTCGCACAGCTCCGTCAGTACGAGGCAGAAGGCAAGTTCTTCCAGCGTCTCGCTCTCCTCGAAGAAGCAAAGTCACTCCCATGGCAGGCTGTTTACGACGAGTTCTGCGTACGCAACAATGTACCTGTAGGCGAAGACTACATCGCAGACATCGAGAAGTACGAAGCAGACGTGCTCTCTAAGAGATAAATAAATGCATTCTGCATTCCAAATATGATACCGATCATGAAACAACTATTCCTTACTTTTTCCTTGATTTTCATCGCACTCTCTTCTTGCGCCAACCCAGCGACAGACGCAAGCAAGGGAGGCAAGTCTCCTAAGTACGTATTCTACTTCATCAGCGACGGAACAGGCCTTAACATCGTTCAGGCTGCAGAGCATTATCGCGCTGACATAAAGGGTTACACAAAGACTGGTCTCAACAACGAGGTTTGCGCTTACGCCAACGAGCCTTTCCTCTTCTCACAATTCCCAGTTGTGGGCATGGCTACCACTTACAGCGCAAGCTCTCGCGTGACAGACTCTGCCGCTTCTGGTACAGCTCTCGCCACTGGCCACAAGACAACCAACGGTTTCATCGGTGTGCTCCCAGACAAGACAACTCCTGTCTATAGCATTGCAAAGTCTGCGAAGGAACTCGGCATGGCTGTCGGCGTTGCTACAAGCGTCACTATCAACCACGCAACTCCTGCCGCTTTCTTCGGTCATTACCCAGACCGCAACAAGTATCACGACCTTGGCCATCAGCTTGTTGACTGCGACTACGTGGATTTCTTCGGCGGTGCTGCCATCGGCAACCACTATGACGAGAAGTGCGACTGCAAGAGCGACCTCTATGACCTTGCAGAGAAGAAGGATTTCGCCGTTTGCCGTGGTGTTGCTGAGTATGACAAGCGTGCAAAGAATGCAAAGAAGATGATTCTCATCCAGAACGCTGAGTTCGGCGAGAACATCAACTACGCAATGGATCGCAAACCAGGCGAACTTACCATTGAGCAGGTTCTTGAGAAGGAAATCGACTTCCTCATGAAGAAGAACAACGGCAAGGGATTCTTCCTTATGAACGAGATTGGCGGTCGCGTTGATTGGGCAGACCATTCTGACGATGCTGGTGGCGCTTTCGCAGAACTTGAAGCCGTAAACCGCTGCATGGAAATAGCTTACGCATTCTACAAGAAGCATCCAAACGAGACTCTCATCGTGATGACTGCCGACCATGACACTGGTGGTCCTAACCTCGGTATCGGCAAATATGAGATGAACCTCAAAGCCCTTCAGAGCCAGAAGATTACGAAGGATTCTTACACAGACTATCTCGCAAAGCTTCGCAAGGAGAACAACAACCACGTCACTTGGGAGCAGATTGAACAGAGCCTCAAGGATCTTTGGGGACTCGGTTCTGTTCACAAGCTCACAATGAAGCAGAAGGCTGAGCTCATGACTGTCTATGAAGAAACTTTCGGCGAAGGTAGCCGTCAGGTTATGGAAAGATCTCTCTACAAGAGCAACGAACGTCTTGCTACAGTAGCTTGCCAGATGCTCGGACAGATTGCACAGATAGGCTATGCTCACGGCGCTCATACTGCTGACTATGTGCCAGTTTACGCCATTGGTGTAGGTGCTGATGAGTTCAAGGGAATGAACGACAACGCAGAAATTCCTCAGAAGATTGCCAAGCTCATCGGCACAAGCTTGAAGTAACTTACAGAGTCTTTCCTAAAGACTCAGTCACTTTTGAATAATATCTCTATCACTTTTGCTTTAAAAAATGCATTTTTTGAGGCAAAAGTGATAGAGTTTTTTATGCATGCTTGCGAGTGCATATACTAAATATATGCAAAATGTATCGGTGTTATGCAAAATAACAATTCGGAACTTTATACACATTATTATTAACATTTGTGCACAAAAACACCCACTTTTGTTTAAAATCAATATCATATATTAAAAAAAATTAAGGTTTATTCACATTTATATTAATTTTTGTCCGAAATATACATAAATTTGCACATTAATTTGAATAAATGCACCTGCATTTCTCATAACACCGATACTATAAATAATGTATATATAGGCGTTCAAAAAGGATAAAGATTGTACAAACTAAACTGTAAAGACGACTTGAACTAAGAAAACAAATAACTATAATATCTCTAATTTTAACTTTATGAAACAAAGACTAACTATGATCCTTGTGTCATTGTTCTGCTTCGTAGGCATGGCTATGGCACAGGTTGAGGCAAATGGCCTTGTCGTTTCAAGCGACGATGGCTCGCCTGTAGTCGGAGCTACCGTAAAGGCTGTAGGTAGTAGCAAGGGTGTTATTACCGATGTTGACGGTCGTTTCGCAATCTCTGTTCCTTCAAAGAACTCTATGCTTGAGTTCTCATACGTTGGTATGGAGACAAAGACAGTTAAGGCTGCGCAGAACATGCGCGTGACTCTCGAACCAGACGAAGCTCTTCTGGACGAGGTTATGGTAATCGGTTACGGTACTTCAAAGCGTTCTGCTTTCACTGGTGCTGCTGCCGAGGTCAAGTCCTCAGACATCTCAAAGCATGTTTCTTCAACAGCTACCTCTGCTGTTGTTGGTAAGATGGCAGGTGTGACAGCTACTTCTTCATCAGGTGCTCCTGGCTCTGCACCGGTTATCCGCGTTCGTGGTATCGGTTCCATGAGTGCAAGCTCAGCTCCTCTCTACATCGTTGATGGCGCTCCACTTGATGGTGCTATTGCAGATATCAACCCAGGCGACATCGAGTCTATCTCTGTCCTCAAGGATGCTTCTGCTTCTGCCATCTACGGTGCTCGTGGTGGTAACGGTGTTGTCATCATCACTACAAAGCAGGCAAAGGCTGGTCGCGAACCGGAAATCAAGGTTGACGCAAAGTGGGGTTCTAACTCTCGTCTCGTTCCAAACTACGATGTAATCACTTCTCCTGAAGAGTATTACGAGCAGGTTTACAAGGGACTTTGGGGTTCAAAGTACTACCACGGTTCAACAGCTGAGGCAGCTCACGACTTCGCAAACGCAAACCTTCTCGACCGCAACAATGGTGGTGTAGGTTACCAGGTATTCACTGTTCCTGAGGGCCAGCGCCTTGTAGGTACAAACTTCAAGTTCAACCCTAATGCTACAGCAGGTTATTCAGACGGCGAATACTACTATCAGCCTGACAACTGGTATGACGAAGCATTCCACAACTCTTTCCGTCAGGAATACAACGCTTCTGTAAGCGGTGCAAGTGGTCGTCTTACTTACTACGCAGGTCTCGGCTACCTCGATGACGGCGGTATGGTAAACAACTCTCAGTACCAGCGTTACAATGCTCGTACTAATGTGACTTACCAGGTTCGTGATTGGTTCAAGTTCACTTCAAACATGAACTACACTCACACCGACTCAAAGAATCCTGCTACTTCTACTCAGTACGGTTCATCAGGCAACATCTTCTACATCGCAAACTCTATGGGTCCTATCTACCCTCTCTATGTTCGCGATACAGACGGCAACATCATGCAGAAGAACGGTCTCAATGTTTACGACCGCAACCAGACAAACCAGAAGCGTCCTTCTATCGTAGGTAACGCTCTCGGCGACAACGAGATTGACCTCAAGAACACTGCTCGTGACTACATCTTGGGCAAGTGGCAGGCTGATATCATGCCATTCAAGGGTATGACTCTTTCTGCAGCTCTCACAGCACAGAACCTCAACTCTCGCTACAATGCTCTCTACAGTCCATTCGGTAGCAGCTCTGCTTACGATGGTATCGTATATGTTGAATCTGACCGCTATTTCTCTACAAACCAGCTCTATACTGCCAACTACCAGACAACAATCGCAGAGAAGCACAACATCAATGTGATTGCTGGTTACGAGCAGTACAACCTTAAGGAGCAGGCTATCTCTGGCGAGAACTCTCACCTCTTCGACCCATTCATTGCTGAACTTGACAACGCTCTCGGCAAGGCTGACATGTCTGTAAGCTCTGCTACTGGTACTTACATGACAGAAGGTTTCCTCGCTCGTGCTTCTTACGACTATGACGAGCGTTACTTCTTCAGTGCATCTATCCGTCGTGAGGCTTCTTCACGCTTCGCTCCTGGACACCGTTGGGGTACATTCGGTTCAGTAGGTGCAGCTTGGCAGATTAACAAGGAAGCTTTCCTCGCAGATGCAAAGTGGATCAACCTCTTGAAGTTCAAGGCATCTTGGGGTTCTAACGGTAACGACGACCTCTACACAGGCACTGCATTCCCAAGCAACAACTACATGTGGGCTGACCGCTACAGCTCTTCTTACAACGAGGATACTGGCGAATACAGCCTCACACTCGTTCAGAAAGGTAACGAAGACCTCACTTGGGAGAAGATCAAGTCTTGGAACACTGGTTTCGACTTCTCTTTCTTCAACTACCGCTTGAACGGTAGCATCGACTTCTATCGTCGTACTACTGACGACATGCTCTACTCTCGTCGTATTCCACTTTCATCAGGTCTTCCTGTATCAAGCTACCGCCTCAACATTGGTAACATGTACAACCAAGGTCTTGAATTGACTCTCGAATATGTTCCTGTAAAGACAAAGAACATCGAGTGGTCTATCAACCTCAACGCTACAACAAACAAGAACAGGATCACTGCTCTCGACTCTACTATTCCACCAGAAGGTCTTACTTATTCAGACCAGATTATCCGCGTAGGCGGTACTATCTATGACGCTTACCTCCTCAAGTATGCTGGCGTAGAGAAGGAAACTGGTAAGGCTCTCTACTACAAGAAAGTCATGGAGGATGTCGTTGATGCAAACGGAAACAAGGTTGTTGACGAAAACGGCAAAGTGGAACAGAAATGGACAGGAGAAACTGAAACTACTACAAAGTACGAAGATGCTGACCAGTTTGATTGCGGTTCTACTCTCGCAGACCTCACTGGTGGTTTCGGAACAGCCCTCAGCCTCTACGGTTTCGACATCTCTGCTCAGTTCACATACTCTCTTGGCGGCAAGATCTATGATGGTTCTTATCAGCGTACTATGGGCTATGCTCCTGGTTCCAACATGCACAAGGACCTCCGCAACTGCTGGACAGAGGACAATAAGGATGCTAATCTCCCACGCTGGAGTTCATCTGCTACGGATGACGGTCTGCTCGTTGGTCCACAGACACCAATCGACTACTTCCTCACAAGCTCTAACTATCTCTGCATGAGCAACCTTACTGTAGGTTACACTGTTCCAAAGAACATCCTTCGCAATCTCGACATCAAGGGACTCCGCGTTTACTTCTCTGGCGAGAACCTCTTCCTCCTTACTGCTCGTAAGGGTCTTGACCCTCGCTTCAACTACGGTATCGGTTCAATGACATCTGGTGCAGGTATGATTTCTGATGCTTACTCTGCAGGTCGTTCAGTAACAGCAGGTATCACTGTGACATTCTAATATATATAAGAAAGGAATAAAAGATGAAACTAAATAAAATTCTAACTCTTGCCGCAGGTGCTCTTCTCGTTGCTTCATGTAACGACATCGACGAGCAGTACCCACAAGACAACAATATTACTGCCGACCAGCTCCAAGAGACAACCCAAGCTAACCCAGAGCGCATCAACGCTACTTTCAGCGGTATGTTCACTATGATGATGGAGCCTTACGCTGTGAGCGGTGCTAGCCAAGGCCGTGCTGACGACTTCGGCTATGGTTCCATGGCTGTCAGCCAGGACGCTGAAGGTGCCGACTTCATCATGATGGACAACGACTACAACTGGTTCTCTACTTGTGGCGAAATGTCATCACGCGATGCTTCTTACGCTAACCCACTCCAGCGCTACAAGCATCCTTACACACAGATTGGTATCTGTAATCAGGTTATTGCTTCATATCCTGAAGACACACAGGATCAGGCAGCTATCTACAACATGGCTCAGGCTCATGCTATGCGTGCTTTCGCTTACATGCAGCTTGCTCCTTATTTCGCATTCGACTGTGCAAGCCATCCAGATGATCTCTGCATTCCTATCCTTCGTGATGGTGTTGACTATGCCAACAATCCTCGCGCTACAAACAAGGAGGTTTGGGAGTACATCATCGAAGACCTTGACTACGCAGTAAAGAACCTTGCTGGCTTCGAGCGTCCTAACAAGATGCAGATCGACCAGAAGGTAGCTTACGGTCTCCGCGCTCGTGCAAATCTCGCTATGGGCAATTGGAAGGCAGCTGCCGACGATGCTGACGAGGCTATGAAGGGCTATGAGCCTGCTTCTATCGAAGAAGTAAGTCACCCTACTTTCTGCAAGATTGACGAGCACAATTGGATGTGGGGTTACATCATGACTGATAAGCAGGTTACCGGCGATGCAGGCTACGCTTCTGTTGCTTCTTGGATCTCAGCTTTCTCTTGGAACGGCTACGCAGCAGCTACAGAGAATGTTCCTATGATCAATGTTCTTCTTTACAACAAGATTCCAGCTACTGACGTTCGCAAGCACTGGTGGCTTGACGCCAACAAGCAGTCGCCTCTTCTCGATGGTCTTGAGTGGGGAACTACAGGCGTTAAGGGACAAGCCATCGCAGATTGGGTTGACCCAGACGGAAACAAGCTTAAGTTCCCTGCATACGGTAATGTAAAATTCGGTATGAAGGCTGGTATCGGTTCTACTACAAACTCAAGCGACTGGCCTTTCATGCGTGTCGAGGAAATGTATCTCATCAAGGCAGAAGGTCTTGCAAAGAGCGGCAACGAGAAGGAAGCTCGCGATGTTCTCGAATATTTCGTGAAGAATTACCGCGATCCAAGCTACAGCTCTTCTGCAAGCACCCGTTCTCTTGCTGACGAAATCTGGTTCCAGCGTCGTGTAGAACTTTGGGGTGAAGGTTTCTTCACTGCCGACATGAAGCGTCTTGGCAAGCCTCTCGTTCGTTTCCACGCTGATGTTGACACTAATGTTCCTGATGCTTTCAAGTTCAACATGCAGGCTAACGACCCATGGCTCAACATGCGTTTCTCTAAATATGAGTACGAGTACAACAAGGCTATCATCGACAACAAGGGCGGTAATCTCCCAGAACCAGATCAGGAACCAGCCCTCAGAGACGGTGTCACTGACTAGGAAGGCTAATAGCCACCGTTCCCGACGATTCATCGTCGGGCATATCCAAATAAAAAACTAAAACCGATATGAAATACATTAATAAAATATACACACTTGCCCTCATGGCAGTCGTAGCCCTTGGCTTCTCAGCTTGTGCTGACAGCGAAGACTACACTCCTGCCGACAAGGTTGCAGGTATGGAGGTTTACTTCTCTGGCGTTAATTCCACAACAAAGAAGGACCTCAGCAGCAAGGAGAACACTTTCTCTATTCCGGTAAATCGCGTGAAGACTGCCGAAGCTGCAAATGTTGCTATCGACATCCAGATTCCTGAAGGTTCAAAGATCAGCTGCGCTAGCCCAAGCGTTTCTTTCGCTGCCGGTGCTAGCCAAGGAAATCTTGAGCTCTCTTACAAGCCAGAAGAAATGGATTTCGACCATTACGACACAATCCATGTAGCCATCAAGGACGTTAACTCTACTTCTCCTTACGGCGTTTCAGAGTTCACTCTCATTGCTGGTATTCCTGCCCCTTGGCTAAGCCTTGGTGTGGGTGAGCTCATAGAAGACTTCTTCTGGGGCTTTAAGACAAAAGTTGAAATCTTCCAGAACCAGGTAGAGCCTTCTCTCTATCGTATCGAGAATGTTTTCGACCCTGAAGGCGATAACGCTTCTCCATGGCTCTACTTCAAGGTGCTCAAGGCTGGTGATACTGTTCTCGACCAGACTATCCCTGAGGACGACATGGTTTATTTCTATGGCGATGGTGAGCACGACTCATTCAATACAGGTGTCTTCAACACTACATACAATGCCGACATCTGCCTCGTATTCCCTGGCACGTTCAAGAGTCTTGGCGATCCTACTGACTGGATGCAGAACAAGGTGCTTGCATATCAGGAAGACGGTTCTATCGGTGCCATCCAGCTCGCTCCTGAATACTACATGTTCGGTGTAGGTGGCTGGGGTGGTTCTGAGTCTGATGGCGACATCATCATCACATTCCCTGGTTACACTCTGGCTGACTATGAGGCTGAGATTGACGTTGTTGGTCGTCTCATCGACAAGAAGGAGAACGGTCAGGCAGTATTCGACATCACTCTTGGCGAGGATGTAGCTTCTGCTAAGGTTGCCATGGCTCCTGGCAAGGGCACTGAGGATGCTGCTTACAAGCTCATACAGGACGAAGACCCTTCTGTCATTGAAATCACATCTTCACAGGAAGTTCGCATTCCTTACGAAGAGCCTGGTTATTACACTGTTGTCGTTGTAACTTACGATGCTGATGGCAAGGAGCAGAAATTCGCTTCTTCAAACATCAACATCCCTGAGAACGGTGAACCAAAGGAAATCTTCGAAGCTGTCTTCACAGGTATCTATTCTCACTGCGTAAAGAGCCTTGACGGCGAAGGTCCAATGTGGGAGGACTATGATTCAGAAGATGGTATACTTTATGTAAGCAACCTCGACGAAGACCGTTGCATGATCTCTCCATGGGTTAACCTCGGCTACGAGGAGATCGGCACTGAAGGCGAAGGCATGATATTCATCTGGGATGAAGAGGACAACATCACTGTCCCTGAGTGCTTTACAGGTGTTACTGATAGCAAATACGGCGACATCTGGGCTTGGGACGTGATTACAGCACAGGTTGAGGACGCAGAAGACATGGCAAGCTACTTCGATGGCGAGACTGGCACACTCAACTTCTTCCTCGCTTGGTCTTGCTCTTATGGCGACTTCTCTTACACAATGGACACATTCGAACTCACTGGCTTAGCTGAAGCTGGTGCAAAGAAGAGGGCTGCGAAGTACAACAAGGGCATCTTCGGCAAGAAGTTCAGCAACTTCAAGCTTCCTCTCATCAACAATGGCGCAAAGAAGGTAAAGAAGGCTCACAAGCCTTTCACTACCAATGCTACACCATCAAAGAACTTGAAGCTTAAGAAGTAAAAAAACGCATTATAACCATCAATTTCCCCTGTTTGTGTAAAAGCAAACAGGGGATTTTTTTATTGTCAACTTACAAAACTTACGAAATATAAGCATTTAAACACACTTTACTTACAACTCGCGCATTTTTCACACATAAAACAACACCTACTGAAAGTACAACCCCATTTTCGCGTTTCCACTCAATGACTTACAATAAGTTTATGCGCCAAACTTACAATTCATAACTTTCACACAACGAAAATCACGCCTATTGTAAGCAAAACCACTCTAGAATGCTTACAATATTTCAAATTGTAAGAAAAAGTTGCTTTCTAACCCTTATTTTTTCTTGCAGATAACACAAAAAGTCGTAACTTTGCACCCAGAAATCAAAAACATTTCAAAAAGGACATCTACACATTAATAAATATAAAGGAAAATAAGTAAAAGATTGAATTATGAAGAAGATTAAGACACTCTTCGTTGCTCTCATCGCATTGGCGACAGCAGCAACAGCAAATGCTCAGGATAACATTGAAGCAGAAGTATCAGCAGACGTAGTAAGCGCTTACCACTGGCGCGGCCAAGAACTCGGCGAGGCAGCTATCCAGCCTTCTCTCGGAGTTTCTTACAAAGGCATCTCACTCTCTGCATGGGGTAGCGCACCGCTCAAGGGCAACGACGATCTCAAGGAACTTGACCTCACCCTCGCCTACTCTACTGGCGGTTTCAACATCGGCGTAACAGATTACTTCTGTGTAACCGGCGCCCCAAAGTACTTCGCTTACAAGGCTCACGAGACAGCACACGTCTTCGAAGCCAACATCGGTTACGACTTCGGTCCTGTTAACCTCCAGTGGTACACAAACTTCGCAGGTGCTGACGGCGTAAACAAGGATGGCAAGCGTGCCTATTCTTCATTCGTTGAGGCAAAAGCACCATTCGAACTCGGCGGACTTGATTGGGAAGCATCTATCGGTGCAGTTCCTTTCGCTACATCTTTCTACGAGAAGGCAAACGGCTTCGCAGTGACAGACATCTCACTCCAGGCTACAAAGGACATCAAGATCACTGACTCTTTCTCAGTACCAGTGTTCGCAGCCATCCACACTAACCCAAGCACTGAGAAGGCAGCGTTCGTGGTAGGTTTCACACTGAAACCATAATAGTAAAGAACGACAATAACGTCACTAACGTCATTAACGATAATAATAAACCAACACATAAAATTTCCAAAAAATCATGGCAAACTTAAGATTCAAAGCAGTAGAAGAAGCTTCTAAGAAGAAGGCTGTTGAAGTTGCAAAGCCAACTGAGCGCCCTTCAGAATTCTATGCAAAGTACGTATTCGACCGTGCGAAGATGTTCAAGTATCTTCCAGCCGAAGTTTATGCAAAGCTCGTTGACGTAATGGACAACGGCGCAGCTCTCGATCGTTCTATCGCAGACGAGGTAGCAAAGGGCATGAAGCGCTGGGCAATGGACATGGGCGTCACTCACTATACTCACTGGTTCCAGCCACTTACTGAAGGTACAGCTGAAAAGCACGATGCTTTCGTTGAGCACGATGGCAAGGGCGGTATGCTCGAGAAGTTCTCTGGCAAGCTCCTCGCACAGCAGGAACCTGACGCTTCTTCTTTCCCATCAGGCGGTATCCGTAACACTTTCGAGGCTCGCGGTTATTCTGCTTGGGATCCAACATCTCCAGTGTTCATCATCGACGATACTCTCTGTATTCCTACAGTCTTCATTTCATACACTGGTGAAGCTCTCGACTACAAGGCACCTCTTAAGAAGGCTCTCCACGCTGTTAATGTAGCAGCAACAGCCGTTTGTAATTACTTTGATCCAAATGTAACAAAGGTTGTTTCCAACCTCGGTTGGGAGCAGGAATACTTCCTCGTTGACGAAGCTCTCTACGCAGCTCGTCCAGACCTCATGCTTACAGGTCGCACTCTTATGGGTCACGACTCTGCAAAGAACCAGCAGATGGACGACCACTACTTCGGAACTATACCAGAGCGCGTTCAGGCATTCATGAAGGATCTTGAGATCAAGGCTCTCGAGCTCTCTATCCCTTGCAAGACTCGCCACAACGAGGTTGCACCAAACCAGTTCGAGATTGCTCCTATCTTCGAAGAGACTAACCTCGCTGTTGACCACAACATGCTCCTCATGTCTCTCATGAAGCGTGTTGCTCGCAAGCACGGTTTCCAGGTTCTCCTCCACGAGAAGCCATTCGCAGGCATCAACGGTTCTGGTAAGCACAACAACTGGTCACTCTCTACTGACACAGGCGTTCTCCTCCACGCTCCTGCAAAGACTCCGGAAGGCAACCTCCAGTTCGCAGTATTCGTTGTTGAGACTCTCATGGGTGTTTACAAGCACAACGGACTTCTCAAGGCTTCTATCATGAGCGCTACAAATGCTCACCGTCTTGGCGCTAACGAGGCACCTCCTGCAATCATCTCTTCATTCCTTGGCAAGCAGCTCTCTGAGCTCCTCGACCACATCGAGAAGGCTGACAAGAAGGATCTCTTCGATGTTAAGGGCAAGAAGGGCATGAAGCTCGATATCCCAGAAATCCCAGAACTCCTCATCGATAACACTGACCGTAACCGTACTTCTCCATTCGCGTTCACAGGTAACCGCTTCGAGTTCCGTGCCGTTGGTTCTGAAGCTAACTGTGCATCAGCAATGATCGCTCTCAACACTGCAGTTGCAGAAGCTCTCGTTTCATTCAAGCAGCGTGTTGACGAACTCATCAAGAAGGGTGAAGACCAGACAGCAGCAATCATCGACGTTCTCCGTCAGGACATCAAGACTTGTAAGCCTATCCGCTTCGATGGCAACGGTTATTCAGACGAATGGAAGAAGGAAGCTGCAGAGCGCGGTCTCGACTGCGAGACATCTTGCCCAGTAATCTTCGACCAGTATCTCACAATGGATTCTGTGAAGATGTTCGAGAAGATGAACGTGTTCTCTCTCAAGGAGCTCGAGGCTCGTAACGAGGTTAAGTGGGAAACTTACACTAAGAAGATTCAGATTGAAGCTCGCGTACTCGGCGACCTCTCAATGAACCATATCATCCCTGTGGCTACTCACTATCAGAGCCAGCTTGCAAAGAACGTTCTCAGCATGCGCCAGATCTTCCCTACAGAGAAGGCAGACGTTCTCTCAAGCCGTAACATGAAGATTATCGAGGAGATTGCTGACCGCACACACCTCATCGAGACATACGTTGAGGAACTCGTTGACGCTCGTCGCAAGGCGAACAAGATTGACAGCGAGCGCGAGAAGGCAGTAGCTTACCACGATACAGTTTGTCCTAAGATGGATGACATCCGTTATCAGATTGACAAGCTCGAACTTATCGTAGAAGACGGTCTCTGGACACTTCCTAAGTACCGTGAACTCCTCTTCATCCGATAACATTTCTTTTATTGGTTGTTTAAGTTTGCAATGGGGCAAGGCTGTGAAGTCTCGCCCCATTTTTCTTGCCTCATTTCTTGCCTCTTTTTCATTTCATTGCAACATTTTCCATACTTTTCCTTTTTGTTTCAAAAAACTTTCTTAATTTTGCAGCAAAGAAATCATTGTATTTCCGAATTGTTCAACAAACAATAAACTCTCATGGAAGAAAAGAAATTATTTGAAAAAGGGTTCATAAAGAAGACATTAGCCAACAAGAAGGCCATTAAGCAAGGCTTGATTAATGGCGAGAACTTACAAGACTTGATGGTTAAATATGGATACAAAGCAACTGCAACCGTATAACTATCAAGCAATAGCTCCCAATGACTTCACGTTTACCACAAAACATGGAGTGAATTATCGTGCTTATTTCCTTCCATACGGAGAATACACACCCCAGTATGGTTCAATCTACATTTTCAACCTTTCAAACATCAACGAAGAAACACACCCTGTTGACATTCGCATTTCTCACACTGTTGCTGCTATTCTGTCTGATTTTTTTGAAGAAGAAGAGAATAGTGCCGTCATTATGTGCGACAACAGCGACAGTAAAGAATTCAAGCGTTTTAAGCTTTTTGACCGTTGGTACAAAAAGCTGAAGGATAAAGATGTAATGAAACTGGATTCCGCTATAGAAACTGACTATTATAGTCTGTACATTTCCCTTTTTGTCCATAATAACAATCCTTGGAAAAACAACGTAATTAAAGAATACTATCGAATGATTAGTGAGGAATTCACTATTCCAGAAGATTAGTTATCCCATGATCTACCCAATAGAAAAAATAACCACCCTCATTGGCGCTCATCGTTACGGCAAAAGCAGCGCTGCCATCAGTTGGCTTCTCACCGACAGCCGCAGTCTCTCATTCCCAGAGGCTACGCTTTTCTTTGCCATTCATACACAGCGCAATGACGGCCACAAATACATCTCCGACCTCTACTCTCGCGGCGTACGCAACTTCGTAGTGGAAACACTCCCTACCGATTACGAGGCAAACTTCCCGAAGTCGAATTTCCTTCGTGTGCCAAACACGCTGAAAGCTCTCCAGCGACTTGCCGAGCGCCATCGCGACGAGTTCCAGATTCCTGTCATCGGCATCACCGGAAGCAACGGAAAGACCATCGTCAAGGAATGGCTCTTCCAGATTCTTTCGCACAATTACACCGTCACTCGCTCTCCTCGCAGCTACAACTCGCAGATCGGCGTGCCACTTTCCGTTTGGCGCATTGACCAGAACACGGACATCGCCATTCTCGAAGCCGGCATCAGTCAGCCTAACGAGATGCGTTCTCTTCGCGACATGATACAGCCTACAATCGGTATTCTCACCAATATCGGCACGGCACATCAGGAGAACTTCGAGACGGTAGAGCAGAAAGTTCTCGAGAAACTCCAGCTCTTCAAGGAGGCAGAGGTCATCATCTGTCCAAAGGAAGCAGAACCATACCTGCAGAAAGCAAATCTCAAGGGCAAGATAGTCTATTGGACACGCGAGGACGCAAAGAACTTCACCATTCCTTTCGACGACCAAGCATCCATCGACAACGCCTGCATCTGCTACGCTGCGCTGCAACAAATAAGCCCCACCCCAACCCTCCCCCCAGTGGGAGGGAGTCTAGCAAATGACTCAGCAAATGAAGACCAAGCGGAAGAGGCTAATATAAATCTCTCCCCCACTGGGGGGGGAGTCGGAGGGGGGCTTGAGTTCTTCTCTACCCT
>JAKSLI010000025.1 GCA_024401305.1 Bacteroidaceae bacterium
GTCCAAACCTTGCTGCCGTAGAAAACGCAACCATACCAAAGGCTAACGCATGGACGGACTTCGCTTTCGCAGCTCCATACGTTGTGAAGGGTACAGAGGAAAACCTCTACATCGGCTTCACTTACGAGATAGCAACAAGCTATAGCCCCCTTTCTTCCGACCTCACGCAGGACAGCAAGACCCTTTCTTACGCTTTCCAAGACGGCAAGTGGGTTGATACTTACGGCATGAACTTCGGTATGCCAAACATCCGCCTCGTGACAAGTGAGGCGTTCGACTTTGG
The DNA here is from genome assembly GCA_024401305.1 of Bacteroidaceae bacterium. Classification (GTDB taxonomy): domain Bacteria; phylum Bacteroidota; class Bacteroidia; order Bacteroidales; family Bacteroidaceae; genus Prevotella. The sequence goes on from JAKSLI010000025.1 coordinate 284, forward strand.
TGACCTCATGGTAAAGACCTTCACTCCTACTGGTTTCATGAGATCTGGTGTTTCGTACGACGATCACGAAGCGCAGATTTTGAACCTCGGAACAGTTACTGCAAAGAGCTTCACTGCCAAGGTGAAGGTTGGCGATGGCATGGAAACCGTAGAGCCATACGACAATGTAAACCTTGCTCCTAATGCAGTCTTTACGATAAAGCTCCCAAAGTTGGTGGCTTCAAATAAAGGTCGCCAGAATGTCAGCGTGACGGTTTCTGACATCGTTTTTGCGAATGATGCAGCAGATACCGACCTTACGGACAACAACTGCTTGGAGGAAGTTTTCATTTATGACGAGAATGTTACAAAGCGTCTTCTCATTGAGGCATTCACTGGTCAGCATTGTTCAAACTGCCCTTCTGGACATAGAGCCATGAACACTACCATCGAGGAACTTGAATCTTACGGCGTTGAGATATTCGAGGTTTCGCATCATGCCGGCTATCAGCCTGACAACTTCACTACGAATGAAGACAGCGAGTACTGCTTCTTCTACAACAATGGCACTAGCACTTACGCTCCAGCCGTAATGATAAACCGCTGGAAGAATCCTAAGGGCACTTACCCAGGTCCTGTGTTCAATACAGGCGAGACGCTTATCTGGAACAATTCCGTTGATGCCCTCAACCAGGAGCCATACGTAACAGTTGATATGACCTGCGACTACAACGAGGCTACCCGTGAGGCGCAGCTCAAGGTTGACATCCACTGCCACCGCAAGCCTGAAGGTACTACTGTGTTCAACATCATGATTGCACAGGATTCTATCATTACTTACCAGACTAATGGAGGAACCGACTATGTCCACAACAATGCTTTCCGCGCAACAATAAACGACAACGCCTGGGGATTCAACATCTCTGACAAACTTGAGGAAGGCAAAACCTTCACTTACACCACTACTTACACTCTCCCAGAGACAATCCGTTCAACAGCAGGCACAAAGATTGCCTTGCCTTTGGACATTCCAACAGATCCAAAGAACATGAAGTTCGTGGCATACGTTGCCGCTTACGACTACGAGAATCCTAACGGGAACGAGGTTTACAACTGCGCTGGAACAAAGCTGATGGGCAATGCGTCAAGCAGTATCCACAACCTCACAACCTCACAACCTCGTAACCTCACAACCTCAACATTCAACCTCGCGGGTCAGAAGGTTGGTGAGAATTATCGTGGCATCGTGATTAAGAATGGCAAAAAGGTGCTTACCCCCTAACCCCCAAAGGGGGAATTTTTAATTGACTTGTAAGGCGAGGAACTCCAAGCCGTTACAACGATTAAATTCGCAAAAAATGAATATACTAAAAAAAACTATTAACATCTCCCCTTGGGGGAGTTTGAGGGGTCTCGTTTGTGGTGCCCTTTTCCTCTTTTGCATTTGTGCCGCCCATGCCATCGACATCGTGCGTGCAGACATTCACGCAGATGCTCTTCACAACGGTCAGTCGCTGGTGTTGAAGCAGGCTGGCTTTGATGCGCTGAAGGGAAACGGCGTTGTTGTTGGCATTATCGATGCCGGCTTCGACTACACCCACCCTGCTTTCTATGACCCACAGCGCAAGACTCTCCGCATAAAGCGTGTTTGGGAGCAATACACAAAACTGGAAGGAGCTACCTCACCTGCTGACTTCAACTACGGCATCGAGTTGACAACACCGGAGGAAATTCTTGCTGCAGGTGGAGATTACGAAGGTAATTCCCACGGCAACCATGTGGTGGCAACCATCGCTGGCGCCGACACTACCCTCTATTCAAAGTACATTGGCATTGCTCCAGAGGCAGACATCGTGCTTGTTTCGAAGAAAGAATATGAGCGTGGCAACCAGAATCTTCTTGACGCCATCAAGTATATCTTCGATTATGCGAAGTCTGTTGGCAAACCTTGTGTCATCAATATGAGTCTTGGTCATCAGGCAGGTCCTCACGATGGCACTTCAATATTTGACCAGACACTCACGGAACTTCAGGGCGAAGGACTTATCATCGTAGGTTCTGCTGGCAACCATAACCTGGAGAAGTTCCATATCGGTTGGGAGTTCGCTGGTCTGAACGACACTCCGCTACAGACTTTCATCGACTATCACAGCACTCCTACAGCTTCAAATACCGGAGGCGACATAGAGATTTGGGGCGAAAGAGGACTTGACTACCAGGTGAACCTCGTGTGCTACAATACTGTTTCAAAATCAATAACCGAAACCCGTTGGGTACTTGAAAACAAGGCTGATGTCAATGGTCTGGAATATCCCGATGAGAACTCATCAAAAGTTCAGGCTTTCTCCTTCTCAAAGAACATTACAGGCAAGTTGCTTGTAGCTTCAGAGGTTAGTCCGTTGAACGGAAAACTCCATGTAGTCATCTCGTCTCGTGTGACAAACATCCGCAACAACTATGCTCTTGGCATTCAGATTGTTCCGCTGACAAATGGCAAGATCAACATTTGGGCAGACGGCGGCAAGGTTGGACTTACGGACAAGGTCCAGGGCAAGCCGCAGCCAGGCTACATGGATGCTGATAACGACCTAACCATTTGCGAGATTGGCGGTACGGCAAGAGACATCATCAGCGTTGGTGCTTACACTACCCGCAACACCTATTATCTCTTCAACGACTCTCAGGAGTACTCGCTTTCCTCTGAGACGGTTGGCGCTCTCAGCTCGTTCTCAAGCAAGGGAATCACTCCTGACGGTCGCGTAAAGCCAGAGGTTACCGCTCCTGGATGTCTTACTATCTCAGCCCTTTCGTCAAACGACAACGGCGCTCAGATGTTGGCTTACGCTTACCAATACAATGACAAGACCTACAAGTACGGCTATATGCAGGGTACTTCCATGGCGACTCCTGTCGTTACAGGCGTTGTTGCCCTTATGCTTCAGGCAAATCCAAGCCTCACTCCGCAGCAGGCAAAGGAGATTCTCGTCAGCACTTCGCGAGAAAACATCAAGAAGGTTGACGCCCTCGCAGCCGTTGAGAAGGTTGTGCAGACAAGCGGCATCGCTCCGATAATGCAGAACACAGAACGCGGCATGCAGGATTCTTACAACCTCGCCGGTCAGCGCGTAGGCAAGGATTACCGCGGCATCGTCATAAAGGGAGGCAAGAAGGTACTTACCCCCTAACCCCCCAAGGGGGAACTTTTAATAGCCCCCGTGCCCGACGGTTCTCCGTCGGGTTTCCATCAAAACAAAAAACAAAAACACAAAATAAATGAAAAAACTACTCTTAACATTCGGAGCTGTCTTTGCAAGCATCAGCATGTTTGCGCAGATTCCAGGTATGCTCCTTCGCCATTCGGAGGTGATTGGCGACGCTCTGGGCGAAAGCGGCAATGTCGTTACCCAGTGGACAAAGCCTTTCTACGACAAGGACGGAAAGGCTATCCGTGAAGCTGTTTACGGACTTTGTGCCGACGGCAGCATTGAGATTATGCGTTATACCACTAACGAGTATGACGCAGCAGGTAGAATTGTTCGCAAGAGCTCACAGCAGTACGGTCTCTTCGATGGTCTTGACCTCGCTTTCCGTGCAGTCAACGACACGACAATCTACACTTACGATGCCAATGGCAACCTCATTCTCGAATCCGCAAATGGTTACGAGAAGAAGGAATACATCTACAATGCTGACGGCAGTCTCCTCAAGAAGGTACGCTATTCATGGGATAAAAACGAGTGGGCAGAGTCGGAAACTACCGAGTATTCTGATTTCGTGAACGGAAATCCTACAAAGCTCACAAACACTGGCCGTTGGGAATCCTACAACTATGTTGGCGAGATGGCTTACGATGCCAAGGGAAACAAGGTAAAGGAAATCCATTACAACAACTGGACAGAGAAAAAACTCGTAGGCAACTCTTTCTATTGGACTTACGATGCTGATGGTTTCTGCACACTTTATGAGAAGAAGATCATCAGGGAAGGTGTAGAAGAGGATTATCTTCGCACCATGCACAAGAAGGCTTACGAGTCAGCAAGCAAGGTTCGCGTAGAGGAAAAGACGCAGACTTACTCCCTGAACCAATGGTTCAACCAGGCTACTTCCCTCGTTCATGAGTATGCAAAGTACAACCACGCTGACTACGCTCCAGTGTTGGCAGCAGAGAAGGTTGGCGATGAGAACAAGATAAAGATCTCCGTTACCCTTCCAAAGCAGGCTGCTACTGATGGCGACAATGCCGCTCTCAAGATTACAGACAATGGCGTTATCATCAGCATGATTAATGTTGCTCAGGCACGCGCCAAGGGTTTGCTCTCTGCCGACGGCAAGACTATCACCCTTACTACTGATGTTTTCCGTAATGGCAACCATGAGATTATGGCTCAGTATGTCCAGACATCTGACGCTTCTGCGGCTATCACAGAGACAAACACTACCGACTGGAACGTATCAAACCCAGTGATGGTTGTTCTTGATAAGGCTCTTCCAAAGGCTTCAAACATCCGTGGCGTTGTTGCCGACAAGGACGAGAACGGCTTGTACTCGCTCACTATTGAATGGGATGCTGCTCCAGATGCAGAGGCTTACGGCTTGAAGCGTTACAATGTTATCGTGAAGGGCTATGCCGTAGCCGACAACTACGACGATAAGGACAATTGTCTTGACCTCACTTGGACTCTTACAAACCTCGACGGCCCTGTGACACTCATGGTTCAGGCAGTTTATCCTTATGGTAAGGCTAACACAGAGTATGTCACTCTCAATCCAAAGGACTTCGTCCAGATCACTGACGACGACCGCGTCTGCGTGGAGGAAGAGTGCACATTCGTTGAAGGAAACAACCTGAATGCTGACGCTGGCGTGACATTGGTTGAGAAGTTCTTCGTTGATGCCAATGATGTTGTGAATCGTTCCGCTATTTATGATCTCGACAAGGACGGCAATCTTCAGCTCGCTCAGTATAACAAGTACTCTTACGACGGCGATATCCTCACTATTTCTTCTGAAAATTACACAGAGGTTCGCACACGCACTTTCGATGAGAATGGCAAACTTGCCACAGAAACATACGATTCTCAGGAAGGCAGCGCAAAGTATCAGTATGTCACTACATATAATTATAGTGCAAAGGATGGCCGCCTTGAGTCAGAGGTAGTAAAGCGTGCGAAGTACAAGTCAAATGGTTCGCTCGGTGCTTCTTCAGTTTATGCACAGACCACCTACACTAACGACCCTGAGGACGACGGCATTGTCTATGGCGTTGTCAGCACATACGATGCAATGAAGGCAAAGTGGACAGAAGGCGCTCACATCAAGCGCTACATGATGCCAGGCAAGAGCACTTACGCTCCAACAGCAAAGGCACTTGAGGTTACTAAGGAATCTGTTGTCATCAGTGCTATTCCTCAGCCAGAACACGTGGAAGGTATTGCCGCTTTCAATGTCTTCCGTGACGGCGAACTCATTGCCAAGGGCATTTCTCTGCTTGACGAAGAGTGCATGCAGACAACAGAGGATGGAGAATTCCTTGATTGGAACTTCAAGGACCTCGCTCCAGCAGGCAAGTCACAGTGCGAATATATCGTGCAGTACGCTACTCTCAACGACCTCATGGAGTACAATCGTCCTTACGCTTCTTCAGCACCATTCATCGTTGACTTCGCAAACGCTGCCGGAATCAAGACAATGCGTAATGAGCAATGCGTAATGCGTAATTACTTCAACCTCGCAGGTCAGAAGGTAAGCAAGGATTATCGCGGCATCGTCATCATGAATGGAAAGAAGGTGATGACCCCCTAACCCCCCAAGGGGGAACTTTTAATTGAGTCTTTCCCCTTGTAAATCGTGTAATTCATTAAGATAACAAAAAACAATAATTCAATAATCTCCCTCAAAACTATTGACATCTCCCCTCGGGGGAGCTTGAGGGGTCGTATTCATTATGAAAAAACTCTTTTTAACCCTTTGCATCGTGCTCACATCTCTGAGCGCATTCGCTGAAAAAGGTACTATCGTGCTTCGCACGCCTCAGGAGTACCAGATCATGTACATCTCAGCCAACGGTAAGTGGGCTACAGGTGTATATTACGACTACAGTTATAACCCTTACGCATTCCGTTGGAATCTTGAATCTGGTAAGATTGAATTGCTTTCTTCTCTTGAAGAGTCTATTCCTTCTGGAGTCTCTGACAATGGTGTTGTTGCCGGCAAGTTCAGCTCTACGGAGGTCACAACCAATGGTGCTGCCGTTCTTACTCCTGGCTATTACGACACAAAGTGGCACACACTTCCTCTCGTAGGCATATTCAATGGCGGTTCCGAGATGGGACAGAGCCTTGGTGGCGGTATGACAGGTGGTATCTCTCCAGACGGCAGATGGATGGCAGGTTCAATGAACACTAACGGTTCTCTCCGTCCTGTTGTTTGGAAGGATGGCGAGTTCTACAAGGACCTCTCAGACGGTTGCTACGGTGTACCTTACTGCATCTCTCCTGACGGCCAGAATGTTTCTGGTTGGAAATACATCGAGAAGGGTGCTATGGCTACACGCTACGCTGCCGTATGGCGCAACCTTTCAAAGGATGCTGAGATTCTCAGCGAGTACGGCTCTCCTTGGTGTGCAGGTCAGATGTTCACTCCAGACGGCAAGAAGCTCCTTCTCTGGGCTGGCATCACTGCTGGTTCCGCAGAAAAGAACCCAGAGGTAACTGCCATCTATGACATGGATACTCATACTACATCTCTCCTCGAGACCATCACTGATCAGCCTTTCCAGGAGGACTTCAACTCTATCGCCAACGACGGTACTATCCTCGGCTTCGAGCAGACAGACGGTCAGCGTGCTACAATCTACAAGGATGGCAAGGGCTATTGGGCTATTGACTATCTCAAGGAAAACGGCATTTGGGACTTCTACAATGATCCAAATATCCTCTATGTCCACGGCAACCCTGATATCCCAGAGTATCCAATGGTTCTCCGTGGATTAGGAATCTCTGCCGACGCCAAGGTGATGGGCTTCTTCTGCCACGAGCCAAACGGCTACTACCAGTCTTGCGTGCTCCTTACAGACCAGGAACTCACTCACCGCGCTCCTTGCGGCGCAGAGGCTAAGCAGTACGACGGCATGAACATGGTACGCGTTTCATGGCAGAAGCCTCTCGTAAACGCAGAGAATGTTGATAAGTACGTTATCTATCGCAATGGCACAAAGGTAGGCGAAAGCACTGCCGACAACCTTGTTTTCTTCGATAGCACAGTATCTGCCGGCAACACTTACGACTACGCAGTATCTGCAATCTACAAGGACGCTGCCGAGTCTGACAAGTGCGATCCAGTGGCTGCTACACTCAAGGACAAGGAAATCCAGACTCCTTATGCTCTCGTTGCTCGTCAGAACGGTTTCAACAACGCAACTTTCATGTGGAATGCTCCACGCACAAACAAGGTCACAAAGACTTACTACGATGATGAGACAGACGACATCTACGGCTTCGGCGCTTCAATGTACTCTTTCGAACTTGCTGTTCGCTACGACAAGAACGACTTCAAGTTCTACGAAGGCAAGAAGATCGAGGGTGTTTCTTTCTACCCAATGTCAACACAGATGGGTTGGAAGGCTACCGTTTATGAATATGATGAGGCTACAGACAACTATATAGTAATCAAGGAGGAGAAGATCACTCAGGACCTTGTTCTCGGCGAACTCAACACAGTAAACTTCAAGGAGCCTATTACTATCGACGCAAAGAAGGACATCGTCGTTGGTATCACTGCCACTGTCAGCGAACTCACTGCGTCTAACAGCGTTATCGGTATGACTTACGGAAAGTGTATCCCTGGCAAGACAGACCTTCTCCGCCTTACTGTAGAGCCTAAACTCTACTCATTCTACGAGCTTCGTCAGGAAGGTGCTACTACAAACGAATGTACATGGGCTATCAACCTCATCATCGACAACGACGCTGTTTCTGCAGATGCCGACAAGGTTTCTGGCTATAACATCTATGCCGATGGTACTCTCGTAAGCAATGTTGCCGACGAATACGCTAAGGTTCCGAACCTCTCTGATGGCAAGCACACTCTCGGCGTTGAGGCTGTATATGCCGACGGTTCAAAGGCTAACATACAGAACAAGGATGTAAATATCAATATCAATGCTTCAAAATTTGCTATTGATGAGGTGAAGCATGACGCATCAAATCCTTCAAAGGTGAAGTTCGTTTGGGAAGCACCAACAGACAACGACCACAACATCGTAGCTTACTGTTCGAACACACGTAGCGGTCAGGGCATCCAGGGTAACAAGGAAGAGAACTATGCTCTCCAAGGTCTCGTTAGCTACGAGCCAAGCAAGCTCCGTCCTTACGTTGGCAACCAGATCAAGGCGTTCCGTTTCTTCCCTACTTGTGACGCAGAGTTCACATTCGCCCTCATCCTCAACGATAATATCATCGCTTACGAGGAGGTTATGGATTATAAACTCAATCAGTGGAACGAGGTAGAACTTGAGGAACCTATCACAATTCTCCCAGGTCTTTCTTACCAGCTCCTTCTCGACTGCTACGACACAACTCCGGAAGAGTCGCCTATCGGCATCGACAATCTGGCTCCATTCACTAACATTGCAGACCTCGTCACAACCGACGGCGAAAGCTTCAACACACTCTCTTACTGGGGTATCTATGGTAACCTCATGATGGGTCTTGTTACAGAAGCTACAGAGGCAAATGAACTTCCTATCGCAGGCTACAATGTCACTGTTGACGGTAAGCTCATGAATACTAGTCCTATCGCAGAGACAAGTTACGAATGCGATATGACAGGCGCGGACGGCGAGCACAGTGTTCAGATTGACGTTGTCTTCGATGGTACTACCAAGAAAGCTTGGGGTACAGCCAATGTCTTCGAGATGGGTACTACAGGCATCGAGAATGTTGTCGCTGGCGCAAAGCAGCACACATCACGCTACTTCGACATCGCAGGTCGCCGCATCAACAAGCCATCTGCTGGTGGCATGTTCATCGACGCACAGAAGAAGCAGAAGACAATCATTTCTGGTCATAAACCACTCAGCGTACATTAATATTAATATATGAATGTGATAAAGACTGCCATTGATGGCGTTTTGATAATAGAACCGCGCGTGTTTAAGGACGCGCGCGGTTACTTCTTCGAGTCGTACTCCGACCGTGACTTCAATGAGCAATTGCAGGCCAATTCCGATTATTTCCGTGAACACCAGATAAGGATAAACTTCGTTCAGGACAACGAGAGCATGTCGTCTTACGGCGTGATGCGCGGCCTACATTTCCAGCGTCCACCATTTACGCAGAGCAAGTTGGTAAGATGCGTGAAGGGTGCTGTGCTTGATGTTGCCGTTGACATCCGCAAGGGTTCGCCGACATACGGTCAGCATGTTGCCGTTGAACTCACGGAAGAAAACCATCGTCAGTTTTTCGTTCCGCGCGGCTTTGCACATGGCTTTGCCGTTCTCAGCGAGACAGCCGTATTCCAATACAAGTGCGACAGCTTCTACGCACCACAGGCAGACGGCGGAATAAGCATCCTTGACGACTCACTCGGCATTGACTGGCAGATTCCTACAGACAAAGCCATCCTCAGCGAGAAGGACACAAAGCACGAACTCCTGAAAGATTTCGACAGTCCTTTCGACATCAATGTTTCCTTATACGATTAATAATTAACAATTCATAATTAGCATCGTGAACATACTCGTAACAGGTGCAAACGGCCAACTTGGCAATGAGATGAGAATACTTGCCAAGGACAGCGCTTACAACTACATCTTCACGGATGTGGTGGCACCAGAAGGCGTAGAAACAACCATCCTTGACATAACAGACCTTGACGCTATCCGCAAGATGGTGGCAGACAATAATGTGAATGCCATCGTCAATTGTGCGGCATGGACGAATGTTGATGGTGCCGAGGATCCCGAGAAATACGAATTGGTTGAGAAACTCAATGCGACAGCTCCTGAGAATCTCGCCATTGCCATGAAAGAAGTTGACGGTCTGCTCGTTCACATCTCAACGGACTATGTCTTTGGGGGCGACCCATACAACACACCTTGCAAAGAAGACCAGGTAGGCACCCCGACAGGCGTTTATGGCCTGACGAAGCTTCATGGCGAGCAGAACATCATCGCCACTGGATGCAAACATATCATCATTCGTACCGCTTGGCTCTACTCAGAGTTCGGCAAGAACTTCTGCAAGACCATGCTCAACCTTACAGCCACGAAGCCACAACTCAAGGTAGTCTTTGACCAGGTAGGCACCCCAACCTACGCATACGACCTCGCGTCAGCCATCGTCAAGATCCTTGAAACCATTGAAACCACTGAAACCTTCTCTGGCATCTACCACTATTCTAACGAAGGCGTCTGCAGTTGGTTTGACTTCACGAAGATGATTCAGCAGATAGCGGTATCACTTGAAACCTCTGAAACATCTGAAACTTTTGGCACTCACGGAACTTGCGAAGTGTTGCCATGCCATTCAAATGAGTTTCCAAGTCCCGTAACAAGACCTTCTTATTCTGTATTAGATAAGACCAAAATCAAGGAAACCTTCGGCATCAAGATTCCTTATTGGACAGACTCCTTAAGGACATGCTTATCAAACTTAAAACATAAATTAAACCATCAATAAATCTGACTTATTATACTTATCTTTGAACATAAGTCACATAAGTTTAATTTATTGACAAATATGCAAGTTCGGATATCAATAAATCTGACTTATCTTACTTATTGCATGACTTACAAGTTTACTAATGAGACATACAACATAATTGGGGCAGCTATAGAAGTTTATAATGTCCTAGGGTATGGATTCAAGGAAGAAATATATCAAGAGGCACTGGAGAAAGAATTGTCTTTAAGAAATATCCCATTTGAGCATCAACCTCAAATACACATCTTTTATAAAGGTGAACAACTAGAGAAATTCTACCAAGCTGATTTAATCTGTTACGGGAAGATAATTGTAGAGTTGAAAGCATTGACTGAACTTTTAGGTGACAGTGAGCAACAACTTCTCAATTACCTAAAAGCTACAAAGATGGAAGTTGGTATGCTACTCAACTTTGGTGCACACACAGGCCTTGAACACAAACGTATGGCCAACTTCTTTGAGAAATAAGTATTATAAGTTCCATTTATTGATAATAATAAACAAAACAGAATCATCGATTTGTCAATAAATTTTTCTTATATAACTTATACAACAACATGAAGAATAAGTATTATAAGTCCTATTTATTGATAATCAACAAAATATAACGAACATGAAAAGAAATATTTTGATTACAGGCGGCGCTGGTTTCATCGGCAGCCATGTAGTAAGACTCTTCGTGAACAAGTACCCAGAGTACAACATCATCAATCTCGACAAACTGACCTACGCTGGTAACCTCGCGAACCTCAAGGACATTGAGGACAAGCCAAACTACAAGTTCGTGAAGATGGACATCTGCGACTTCGACGCGTTCTATCAGCTCATGCAGGACGAGCACATCGACGGCATCATACACCTTGCAGCAGAAAGCCATGTTGACCGCTCCATAAAAGACCCTTTCACATTCGCCAAGACCAATGTCATGGGAACTCTGAGCCTTCTTCAGGCAGCAAAGCTCTACTGGGAAAGTCTTCCTGAGAAGTACGAGGGCAAACGCTTCTACCACATCTCGACAGACGAAGTCTATGGCGCTCTTGAGATGACTCACCCGGAAGGCATCGCAGCACCATTCTCAACGAAGGCATCGTCAGGCAATCAGCATGAGGCTTACGGCGACTCGTTCTTCGAGGAGACAACAAAATACAATCCTCACTCTCCATATTCAGCAGCAAAGGCATCGTCAGACCATTTCGTTCGCGCCTATCACGACACCTACGGAATGCCTACTATCGTGACCAACTGCTCAAACAACTACGGTCCTTACCAGTTCCCAGAGAAGCTCATCCCTCTCTTCATCAACAACATCCGTCATCGCAAGCCGCTCCCTGTCTATGGCAAGGGCGAAAATGTTCGCGACTGGCTCTATGTAGAAGACCACGCACGCGCCATCGACACCATCTTCCATAACGGAAAGATTGCCGAGACCTACAACATCGGCGGCTTCAACGAGTGGAAGAACATCGACATCATCAAGGTTGTCATCAATACCGTCGATCGTTTGCTCGGACGCGAGGAAGGCGAGGATCTTAATCTCATCACCTATGTTACCGACCGCCTTGGCCACGACGCACGCTATGCCATCGACTCTCGCAAGCTTCAGGCTGAACTCGGATGGGAACCATCATTGCAGTTTGAGGAAGGCATCGAGAAGACCGTGAAATGGTATCTCGAGAATGAGGCTTGGATGGATAATATCACCTCGGGTGAGTACGAGAAGTATTACGAATCAATGTATTCCAACAGATAACACCCTAAATGACTGCACTTTATCCATTACTCTTCGAACATAACCTTCACCAGACGGTGTGGGGAGGAGAACGCATTGCCAAGTGGAAGAAGCTATCAGAAGAAAGCGTGAAAGACATTCTGCCGATAGGCGAAAGCTGGGAGGTCAGCGCTGTGGAAAGTTCCCCTTGCGTCATAGCAAACGGATTCTTGGCAGGCAAGACACTCGACGAAGCCGTTGCCGAAATGCCGATAGAGATTCTTGGCAAATCGGTTGCCCGCAAGTACAACAACAAGATGCCACTGCTTGCAAAGTTCATTGATGCCCGCAACGACCTCTCTATCCAGGTGCATCCGAACGACGAGATGGCGCAGCGCGTTCACGGAAAGATGGGCAAGACCGAGATGTGGTATGTCATTGACGCACCGCTTGGTTCCACGCTATATTCCGGTTTCAAGAAGCATCTTTCGCCAGAAGAGTACAGCAAGTGCATTGTTGACGGCACAATAACCGATTATCTTGCATGCCACGAACTGCGCACAGGCGATGTGTTCTATATCCCAGCCGGCAGAATCCATGCCATTGGCGGCGGCGTATTGCTCGCAGAGATTCAGCAGAGCAGCGATGTCACCTACCGCGTGTTCGACTACAACCGCCCAGGACTTGACGGCAAACCACGCGAACTGCACACCGAACTTGCTGCACAGGCACTGGATTTCACCGTCATCGACAATTACATGACGGAGTACAGTCAGATAGCTTCGCATGCAAACAGATGTATCGATTCGCAGTTTTTCAGTGTGCGAGTAGTGGATCTCCATTCACAGACACCATTCCACCGCAACCTGATGAAGTACGACTCCTTCATCATTACCATGTGTACTCGCGGAAAATGCAAGATCAGGATTCGTCAGACAGGCGACGAGATAACCCTATCAGAAGCATATTCATGCCTGATTCCAGCGGAGATTGCAGATTACGATGTGACCCCAATAACCAACAAGGTGCAGATTCTCGACGCATTCATCAATAACAAGAACCAGAATATCTTCCGCAAAATAACGCGTTTCCTGCACATTACGAGGAAATAATCACCCTAAATTGCAGGAACAATAGCATCTTATTTGCGCTTTCTTCCTTGCGAATAATCAAAATAGCCCCATCACAAAGAAAAAAGCCACCATAAATTTTGGTAATTAGAATAAAAGCCGTAACTTTGCAGCCGCAAATAAACCGATGGTGCCTATAGTTCAGTTGGTTAGAGCGTCAGATTGTGGTTCTGAATGTCGTCGGTTCGAGTCCGACTAGGCACCCTCCAACAAAAGCAAATCCCAAATCATTGAAACAATGGTTTGGGATTTTTCGTTTATATCACGTTGAGTTGAGAGACTGCCCACCTAATTTGTGCCATACAAAGAGATTGGGACTCATTGTTTTGCCGTCAGCAAAACTGACGTGAACAGTAACCCAGAAGCAACTGTCCCAAACGGTTTTGCCGCTTGTCTCCATTTGTCATTTCTTATTCATTGCCCGCAATCCTTTCTGCCATCGCATTTAGATGAAGGCATTGCTCTCTCGTTATTACCTTCTTTTCCATGTGGAACTCCCAAGGACTTACCTGAAGCAGCAAACCCTCGGCACAGGCATCGAAGCTTTCGCCCGAAGGCTTGTACAGAGGCGGGAAACCGTTCTCGCGAAGCAGGATGATGCTGTAGCCGCGGTTCATGGCTTCACGCAACACTTCCTTCTCCTTCGGTGCAATTGCAGCACTTACAAGCACACCACCACGCTCACCACACGACAACCATTCTTCTCGCAGTCGAGCATTCTCTTCATCCGTATATCTCCTATGAACGATAACTGCCATTTTATCTGGAATATCCAACAAGAAACGATTACCTACCACTTGGCATTTTTCACCTGCAACTTCCATATCAGCTAGCACAGTAAAAAGTTCTGGATTCAGGCGCCTCATCATCAGCCGTCGAGGGTTATCGTCAAGGTAGTTCTTCCAGTTATCCAGCTGACCTTCATGCATGAGGATTTTGTCGCAATAGCCATCTTCAAACAATCCCTGCCTAGGAGGTTCGTTCATGTTGAACAACTTCCAATAGGCATTGTTGCATCCTGACTTAAATCCTGCAACCACTTTCCCCAGATGCTTGCCTTCTCCCATATCCTCATTCACCCTGACTATCATGTGCAGGTGATCAGGCATAACACAAAGTTTCCAAACCTCCACATCTGGATAGTAGTGATGAATCTTCAGAATTTCCTCTTGCCCAATAGCCTTTCCAAGAATGGAATACTCAACATAAGGAGCAACACCACCTTTCAGATTTCCTTTTAACTGTCCAAACAAAGCCGCACGCTCTCTCACCACAAGAGTCAGCATATACGTCCCCTTGCGGCTGTAATCATGCCATGGAGTGCGCCGCTTCATCGAGTGTTGTATCTCATGCACTTCCATACCTGCTGCTATGGCTTCTTCACGTGTCATTCAGTTCGCTTGCTCTGTAAACCGCTCCAAAATTACTATTTTCTTTGCTAATATCCAACTAACCGTTTAATTAACTTGTTAAAAGTTGAGCAAAATGAGTCAAGGACCAGTTCTCTAACTCATACTCTTAACAAAGAGATTTTCCCTCTTCTTCATAATAAGCCGCAGACATTCCATGAGGAATTACCTGCGACTTTCTTTGTGTCATAAAGGTTAAATGGCATCTGCTACATTCTGTAATTCCTGTGCCATACTCCTAAGGTAAGTCTTCATTTGCAATCTTTCTTCTTCGGTGAACTCGGAAATTCCGTCAAGTTTGTGATATAGCCAAGATGATGACTTCCCAAAATACCTTCTTGAAAATTCTCGCCAAGATATGAGCATAAGTACCCCACTTAGTTTTCTTTTAACATCAGATTTAGTCAAAACAAGTTCTTCCATAGTTATTCTTGTATTTTATTGATTGTTCATTTCACTAATATCGTTATGTTAGTTGTTATAAGCCACTGCAAAATTAATTACATTTTATTCTGATACGAAAATTCGTAATACGAAAGTTGATACAATATGCGATTTAATCATAAATATCAATTTTCATATTGGTATATAACAAGAAAATAATAACGATCGTATCAAAAAAGGGAGCCAAGAGGCTCCCTTTATGTTATTCTCTTAGCAACTCAATCAATTCGTCAATTCTCTTGCTATCAATCTGTCCTTTTGTGTGGATGAGATTGATGAATGTTTTAAACTCATCCCTCAAATTCTTTACTGTTTTAGTAAGTTTCTTATTGCTCTCCCTTAATGAAATAAGGGTGGTGAGAGTTTTCAGTTGATCATTGGAACACTCTTCCAGAATTGCTATTATTGCATCAGATTTAGCTAATGCAGCAATTTTTCTCGCATATATAGCAGCTTCTTCTCTTGCTAGTGCTGCGTATTTCTTATGTTCTTCTATCTTCTTTTCGTATAACTTCTTTACAGCATCAAGCGAAAGGTCATTGCTTAAGGCATCCAATTGTGCTTGTAGGTCATCAACCTGGTACTGCAAGTTGTGAATCTCTTTCTCAAGGTTAAAGCGATATTGTTTCTGCTCCTGATCATATTTTTTATAAGCATTTATTTCAGATGTCAGTTGCAGAATCTTTTTATCTTTTTCGTCAAAGAAATCTTCGTTTAACATAGTTTGTTCGTTCGCAAGTTAAAAAGATATTATTAGCTATTGTTAATACACAATTTGAAATTGCAATTGTAACGAGGGATTTTTTGTTACTTATCGTATTTTTTAATCACAGCCTTAATTTTCAGGCACATTTCATATAGCCAAGCAAAGCCTTGTTCCCAATCTTCATGCTTGTTTATATCAAAAGGTTTGCTGACGATGAAACGGGAAGCTTTCTTTGCGTCACGCCATTCAACTTTAGTGCTAAGTTCTTTCTCTATATCATCTGCATGATCTTTGAACTTCTTGAAGATTGTTTTATCGTCATTGATGTAGATTCCTGCAGTAATTCTGTTCTTCTGAGTGTTGACTGTCATGTCTATATGATAAGCAGAAGAACCGACAGCAAGATCATACCAATGTTGAGCCTGTGGAGTGCGTAGTTTGAAGGTCTTAAGAAATACTGCATTGTTGTCAGCATGATTGTTGAACTCTTGCCAGAACTCCTGTTTTAGGGATGCAGATTCTGAAAGGTTTGTGCTCTTCTTCATTGCCTTTGCCCAGTCGTTAGGGCGTTCAATGATACTGAATTTCGGAGCAGGCTCAGAATCGTTAATCTTCCAAACCTCTATTTCAATCAAAAAGAAAGCAGAATTTTCATCTGTATGCTGATTTAACCACTCTATAGCCTTCCGATGTTCATCACGTGCTTTCTTAACAATCCATATTATTACCTCAGCATCCTTTCCTGAAGCATATGTGATGATTTTGCCTAGATGGTCATGATTGGTTTCTTCTAGTTGGTTCTCGATAATTATCTTACGGCCAGTACCTTCTTCCGTGGCATAAAGATCAACGCTAAAATCACCGACATTTGATTCTTGTTCTTCAAGGACAATATCAATACCAATAGTCTCGCTTAGCAGTTCGAGATTTTCCTCTTCTGCTAGCCAAGGTGTAAAATCTTTTGCCTCATGTTTCCAAATGGAGCGAAGATCGGTTATCTTTTCAAGTATTCCAAGTTTCATATTTGTGTTAAATACATATGAGCATTCACGATATTCAGGGGCTTTGTTAAGCTGCTTCTATATAACAAGAGTTATTTCCCGCCTTTGTTGGGGGAATTTCAAGTTGGCTGCAAAAGTACAACTTTTCTATAAACCTACCAAGAGAATGAAATGTTTTTTGGTGAAAGATGGATGAAAATACTCGTGTAACGAGCTTAAACCGTATTGAAATTCAAGCACATTTGGTGATGCTTTGCGTATTCTTATGCACTGATACTATTTTGTCATTCCTGACGGTGTTTTTCATAACTATATGGGTTACGGGTAAAAAGTCAGCGGGAAACGATTAAAAACTCAGCGGGAAATGACAAAAAACTCAGCGTGTTTTTATGCAAAACTCACGGAGATTTTTCATGCTTCTCTAACAGATTAACTATCAACCACTTACAAAAACCCACTTCAGTCCACAAAAAGGCAGGAGGATACTGATACTATTTTGTCAGAATTCCAAGTGACTCAAGGGAATGTTTTATGGTACAATTATTGCGTCTGAAAGAGGAAACAATATATTGTTAGGCACATCGACTCCTCACGGAATCAGTCCATTGATTATAGAATTGTTTCAAAAGGATGTTATGTTAGAACTGGAATGAAGCCACGATGCTGTGGCTTAAATATTTCCACAACTTGTGGAACAATTTGCGATTCACCTTTTTGAACACCGACTTCAAAGGTAGGATTAAATATTTCCCAGGGGTAAATATTTAAATAGCTGGCTATAAAGCTAATAGAATCTCTTGCAATAATACAGATTTCCAGGTGTAAGGTCCTTTGCTTCATCTATTGCAATACGCAAATCTTCGTTCTGCTGTTTGATTACATATTCGCCCCAACAATCCTCAACATGCATCTCGCAAGTGCGGATATGAACGGAAAATCATTTGTTTTTTATGTGGTTTATCGTTGATTACGGGTAGAGTTCCGCTGGATTATGAGTCAAGTTACCGTAAGTTTTGCCTCGAATTACCGTGAGTTTTGAAATTATCTCCGTGAGATAATTAATTATTCCTAAAGGAAATTAGCGGTTGGGCAATATCTAACTGAAATGAATTTCGCCAATAATCTATCACCTGTCACAATATAGGTTTAACTTCTTGAGAATAAGCAACATAACATTGTGACAGATTTCCAAAATCTGTCACAATCTATCACGACATATCACGGCTATTTAGTCAATAAATTATACTTATAAGACTGATGTTTCTAAATGATACAGATATCTATAATAAGTATAATAAGTTAGATTTATTGATACTTTTAGAGAATGTGATAGGTTGTGATAGATCCGTGATAGATTGTGACAGGATAAGGACTGGCAAAAAAACTCTATCACCTTAAATATCAACACTTTATAACGCCATTGTGACAGGTGACAGATTTTCCGAAAAATTCTTTTTATTCAGCCGTATTTATTGCCCCCCGAAAAAAGAAATGGACCGACTCCTCACGGAATCAGCCCATTGATTATAATAATTGTTTCAAAAGGATGCTATGTTAGAACTGGAATGAAGCCACGATGCTTGGCTGCTCTACAACGACTTTCTCGCCGCTGATCTTGCTGAGGTTGTTGAGACCCTTGCAGAATGTGAAGCGTACCTGAAGGCTTTCAATCTGAAGACCGCCACCGTACTCAAGCATTGTTGCGAAGCTGCTGAGATTGTTGCTGCCGTATGGACTTGAGTCGCTTACACTGCTAACTGAAGAGTCTATAGGAGCGAACTTGTCGGAAGCAATAATAGGAAGGTTGAAACCGAGACCGCCGAAAGCGTAGAGACGGAAACGCTTGCCGAGGTGTGCGCTGTATTCGAAGTGTGCAGGAACATAAAGGCTGTGCTCCTGGAAAGTGCCCTTAGCCTTCACGCCTTCGCCCTTACCGTAGTGAGTAGGGATAATGCATTCCTGTGTTGGCTCATAGAAGAATTCATAGAAGAGACCTGTGTTGAATCCCCAACCCTTGTCGAACTGTGGGTTCACGCGTACACCTGCCTGAACACCAGCCATGCCGTAAGACTTGCGCCAACCCTTATGAGTATCGGCACCGCCTGTGCGTACATAGTTCTTCTGAACATAACCGAGGCTGACACCGAGAGTGTAGCGCTGCTTTGGAGAGTTCCATGGCAACTTGATGAGTTCTTCCTCTGCGTTGTTGCCGATCATGTTGTGAGTGATGTAGAGGCGGTATGTTGGGTTGTAGCCTGTAGCGCGCTGTGAAGAAGAGTTTGTTGTTGTAGGAGCTGCGTAGTAGCCGCTTCTTGCACCGTAATCGCCGCGTGAAGAGCGTGCGTTGCTTGCCTGCTCCTCGATAGGCTTGAGCTGTTCTTCAACGAACCAGTACTCAGCGATAGGACAAGAGGCAACATCCTTGAAGTCATTGCCTGAAGGACACCAACCTACGATACCGAGGTCGTAATACTTCTTTGCCTTGACGAGATCCTTAGCCTTGAGCTTGAGGCAGAGGGCTGGCAAATACTTGAGAGCCTTGTTGTTTCCACGACCGTATGAGAGCTCGTAGTAAGAGATAGCCTTGGCAAGCTTCTCCTGATTGTCGGAAGTAAAGAGGAAGTTCTCCTCGCAAGAGTTGCGATAGAGATCGGCGAGACGGTAGTACATCTCAGCCTTGTCTGAAGCGAAGAAATCCTGAATGAAGTAGTCTGTCTGGGCTACTCCCTTCTTGTCAAGATAGAGCTGGCAGAGGTCGTCAGCAACCTCGGCAACGCCATTACCGCCCTTCTTGTAAGCTTTCTTATACCAATAAATAGCCTGTTCAGCGTCTTCAGCAGTGCCAACGCCCTTGCGATACATCATGGCAAGGTCGCACATTGCGTTGAAGTCGCCTTCCTTAGCACGTCTCTGTGCTGCAGCGAATTCAGGACTTTCCGGATTTTCCGGACTTTCTGAAACAGGAGTTGCATTCACACACACACAAATAAGTGAGAGCAACATTACATTTAACATCCTTTTGAACATAGCTTTTTTGTTTTTGATAGTTTTTTTGATAGTTTTTTTGTCGGTCTCAATTCTTTCTTTTTTCAAAGGATTTTCACACATCCTTTTTGATAGTTTGATAGCAGTGCATTTCGATTGTTTTGCGATACAAAGTTATGAAAAGTCTTCTTTCCGCAGAAATTTTTTTACGAAAAATATGCAAAAATGTTCAATTTTTCTGTTCTTTTGACCCGTTTTTGCCGAAATAATTCATGTGAAGTTGCATAACATTGTGTACAGCGCACAAATTGTGCAAAAACAACAAAATTACACACAAGGAATTGTGTACGCAAACAACAAAAGTCCTCAAAAATAATGTGTTCGCAAACAATTACTAGCATACAAAGCACTGTGCACGCAAACAATTATTACCGCCTGAAACACAGTTTTCCGATTACTCTTTGAATACTTTTGAGAAGAAAAACTATCAATAAATCGGACTTATTATACTTATTCTTCCTGGAGGGTTGCATAAGTCTTATAAGTATAATTTATTGACAAAGAAGAGCAAATCGATTTATTTATCATGCTCACACAATTTATTTGTTTTTTTTGAGTTATTTATATATAAGTGCCAGCTAGATACAAGAACATATTGAAATACGTTGGGCTCTTCGGCGGATTGCAGGGCTTGAACATACTCATGGGATTGGTGCGCAGCAAGATTACGGCTGTGCTTATCGGTCCGATGGGTGTGGGATTCTCGTCACTGATGAACACGGTGGTGGGTTTCCTGAGCAATATGACGAACTTCGGCATCAGCTTCTCTGCCGTGAAAGGCATCTCGGAATACGGCGAGAACGACAAGGAAGGAAGAGATCGCGCCATTGCCGTGGTCAGAACATGGTCGCTCATTGCCGCTGCCTTGGGTTTCTGCGTGACCATCATTGGCGCTCCGCTCATCAACCAGTTCACATTCTCGTGGGGAAATCATACGCTCCATTACCTGATGCTTGCTCCCGTCGTTGCACTGGCAGCCCTTACCGGCGGTGAAACGGCAATCCTGAAAGGCACGAGACGAATGAGAAGCCTGGCACTCGTACAGTTCTTCATCGTACTGCTCTCCATAATAATAACCATTCCGATATACTACTATTGGGGCGTTCGAGGCATAGTACCGGTACTGAACATCTGCGCAATGGCAGCCTTCCTCGTCACGATACATTACTCCTTCCGCTATTATCCTTTCCGTCTGAAGGGCATCCGCAATTATGTGAAAGAGGGCGTGCCGATGGTAAGACTCGGACTTGCCTTCATCGTAGCTGGCGTTGTAGGCAGCGGTGTGGAGGTTTACATCCGCGTTTTCCTGAACATGCTGGGCGACCTCGACACGGTGGGCTTGTATTACGCTGCCTTCACCATGGCAATAACCTACCCTAGCACATTGCTGAACTCTTTGGAGAACGACTATTTCTCACGCCTTTCTGCCGTTTGCAACCAGAAAGACGAGATGCGAAACACGGTGAATGCGCAGATAGAAGTGCTACTGATGGTGATGGTTCCGGTCATCGCCGTGATGCTCATAGCCCTGCCTATCTTCGTTCCGCTGCTGTTCTCGTCAAAGTTCAATGGTGCCATACCGATGGCTCAGATCACGCTGCTAGCCATGTTCATCCGCACCGTGATACTTCCAGCCGAATACATCATACTGGCAAAGGGCAAGGCTAAGATGTATTGCTGCACCGAAGCCCTCTGGGGAGTGCTTACGATAGCATTCCTGACCATCGGCTACAGCTACAACGGATTGCTCGGAATGGGTTTCGGATGGGTTGCAGAATACGTAGCGGAGCTGGTCATCGTGTTCGGCTATTTCTATTACAAATGGGATTATCTCCCATCGAAAAAGGCTGTTGCTTTCTTCATATCGGGAGCCGTCCTGCTCACAGGCATCTATCTTTTGTGTGCATAAAAGCAGAAAAACAAAAACCGCGGTCGATTCACATCGGCCACGGCTTTCATGTTACAAATACAAACTTTTTACGATGCATTGAAACTATTTAACAACAACTTTTTCATCCACAATGCTTCGATGTCATGGACGAGAGTTGATGATGATGTTCAATTACCAATGCAACCGATACGGACATAGCAACATCGCTATGCGTTCAGCAGCATTCTGGGAGGGAAGAATGTAAGAGAGAGTCATCAGCCTGGTCCTCGAAGCGGATTTATATGTCAGACAAAGGCAGGTCTCCTGACTTCCCAATCTCGGTCCTTCTCACCTTCTGGATGGCAATGGATTGCTCCGAGATACAAAACTTGGGTTACAGTAGCGGGCCTGTTCAGGACTTACACCTGATTCCCTTTTAATCGGCATTCCTGCCGAACCACTTGTCTGTTTGAATAGAACAAGACGAAAACAATCCTGTTTCCTGCTTGTTTATTCGGGTGCAAAATTAAGTAAAAAAAACGAAACGCAAAAGATTATTGCGAAATTTCGCTGAAAATTCTTTCAAATTCCTTCTTCAGTTGCACTTTATCCAGCAATATGTTACGCAATTGGGTAAGGCGCTTCTCGTTTTCAGAGCCTGGAATCCACAGCTTTATGTAGCCGCTCTGCGCATATTTGTTGGATAGGTGCTCCATGAAACGCTGGTACTGCGCTTCCTTGTCGAGTTCCGGGTAATTGTCCAAACCGTACTGGATTGTTCGGCGCATCACGGTTTCTGGCGCCAGCTCACGGTCGGCCTCAGCCACAATCTTTCCGTACATGCTTCGCGGAGCCTTAGCTGCCGAGGCGCGATGGTCTTCCACAGCCTCCTTCATGATCTTTATCTGCGCAGGGGTAAACCATTTGCTCAAGCGCTTGTCGGCGAGCAGGATCTTGCCAGAAGTGATGTGATGGATGGCGCGAGGACCTTCCATGCCAAGGTCATGATAGGCTGCTATGGTATAGCACATATCCAAGTCAGCACCAAGTCGTTTGGCAAGTGCCAGCGACTCCTTGATGACATTATGGACATGCTCCGTGCGATGGGCAGCATCAAACGCCTGATAGCGTGGAAGAATCTGACCTTCAATGAAAGTCATGAGGTCGAGATTGACGGGGAAACTGAAGGTGCTATTCATTTTGAGGTTGAGGGCAATATTTATTTTCGAAGACTCGATTTCCGATTAACCGTTTTAGTATCCTCTTGAACCAAAAATGGCTGTTCCTACGCGAACCATCGTAGAACCTTCCTCCATGGCAATGGGATAGTCGTGGCTCATGCCCATAGAGAGAATAGGGTTCAATGGTTTCAAGGGGTTCAAAGGTTCCAAGGCAAATGGGGAAGGTGTGAGTTGTTTGAGTTCCTCGAAGAATGCCTTTGCCTCGGCAAACTCCTTGCGCCATTGACTCTCGTCGTCGCAGTTTGTTGCCATGGTCATTATGCCGCGAAACTCTATGCCTTCCATCGACTTCCATTCATCGCCGTGAAGAAACTCGCGGCACTCGTCAATGGTAAAGCCGAACTTCGTTTCCTCCTGTGCCATGTGAAGCTGAAGGAGCACAGGTATGCGTCTGCCGCACTTCACGCCTTGCTTGTTTATTTCCCTTATAAGCTTCACGGAATCGGCAGAATGGATAAGGCTCACGAACGGTGCTATATATTTCACCTTGTTTGTCTGGAGATGACCGATGAAGTGCCACTCTATGTCCTTTGGCAAAGCTGCTTCCTTGCGAACAAGTTCCTGCACATGGCTCTCGCCGAAGATTCGTTGTCCGGCATCATATGCCTCCTGCAGTTCCTCCTCAGGATGGTATTTGCTAACAGCACAAAGGGCCACACCCTCTTGGAGCGTAGCCTTTATGCGATTGAGATTTTCAGAAATATTGCTCATTATTCTATCACACCTGGTGCTTGAGGTTCTTCATTCTGAAGGTATTCTGGCTTGTCTTCCTTGCCATCCTTCTTGTCGGCAACCTTATTGTGCTCAAAGACATCCATGATAGCAGTCTCCTGGATAGTGTGGATTGTATAGTCTATCATTGAACCTTTCATTGCCTCGTGAATGTATTCCACTGCCTGCGAGAAGGTATGAGCCTGGATAAGATGCATCACGCTTGTTTTCTTCTCCTTTTCAGTCTTCTCATCGATGGTGATATACTGAAGCTTAGCCTTGAACCAATAGTCGTCAGTATCCTTGTCTGAGAAGAATATCTCGTGATATGAAGCCTTCTTGATGTCAGTTATCTCAAATTCCTGATAGAACGAAGACATCTCTTCTGTCATAGCCTCTTCTGCCTCTGTAAAGCTGAGAGCATCTACTACATATTGCTCAGTGGCTGGTTTTGCTGTACCGTCATCCTGCATCTTGGCAACCTTTGCCTTGCATTCAAACCAATTTGCGTTTCTTGATCTCATATTTATATTGTGGTTATTATTTTTACTATTCATGTGCAAAATTAGGAAATAATCTTAAAGCGAGAAAAGAAAATGATGCTTTTTTGCGATTTTATTCCATAATTGCCTTAAAATATGTACCTTTGCACATACTTATGAAAAAGATTCTATTTGTTTGCTTGGGCAATATCTGCCGTTCTCCGATGGCGGAGGAAGTGTTTCGCCAGTATGTTATCAACCAAGGTGCCAAATACGATTGGTACATAGATTCCGCCGGCATCGGTTCTTGGCATGCGGGGCATCTTCCTGACCATCGTATGCGCAAGGCTGCCGAACAGCATGGCTACAATCTAACAATGCGAGCAAGACAGGTAAGCAGCGACGATTTCAACAACTTCGATTACATCGTGGCAATGGATCGTGAGAACATTCAGGACCTTCGTCGCATAGCTCGCAGCAAGCAGCAGGCCGACAAGATCCTCAGCATGGCAGACTACCTGAGTAATCATCCTGGACAAGAGACTATTCCGGATCCTTACTACGGCGTAGAGCGTGACTTCCATTTCGTCATCGAACTGCTGGAAGATGCTGTTTCGGGATTATACAAAAAGGTTCGCGACTAATCGCGAACCTTTTTTATTATTATTTTATGTTGTCAACAATGCGGAAGAGACGGTTCCAACGGATGCCGCCACCGAAGAGAGGACGGTCAGGATCGGAAGAGAACCAGATGAAGATTGGCTTGCCTACGATATGGTCTTCCGGGACGAAGCCCCAGTAGCGTGAGTCGGCAGAGTTGTGGCGGTTGTCACCCATCATCCAGTAGTAATCCATCTTGAAAGTGTAGCTGTTTGCTTCCTTGCCATTGATGAATATCTTGCTATCCTTCACGAGAAGTTCGTTGCCTTCGTACTCCTTGATACAGCGCTCATAGAGACCGATGTTGTTGATGTCGAGCTTGATGCTCTCGCCCTTCTTCGGAATCCAGATAGGTCCGTAGTTGTCGCGAGTCCAACCAGTGTACATCGTTGTTGGGTAAAGTCCCCATGCCTGTGCATCTGTATTGATGGTTACACTCTTGCAGATGTCCTTGCGAGAACGGAGAGTTTCGGCAGTTTTCTTTGTCATTGGCATATAGCCATACTGAGAAAGCTGCGCGAGGTCTTCATTAGTGATGCCGAGATCCTTGCGAAGATCCTCGAACTGCTCGCCTACGAAGTCCATGGCAGGGATGGCAAGTTCCACCTTGTAAGTAAACTGAGCATTGTCAGGCTCCTTGTTTGCCTTGCCGTCAAGATAGATTATGCGGTCTTTTATCTGGAGAGTCTGACCAGGAAGACCTACACAACGCTTCACATAGTTTTCACGACGGTCAACAGGGCGTGAGTCTATCATGCCGAATTCGTTCGGATTATTCTCAACATACTGATGACCAAGATCATAGATCTGCTTGAAGAGGTCGCGTTGCTGCTGCATTGAGAGCGAATCGAGATTGCGACTGCCCTGATACTGCTGCATACCGAGTTCCATGCAAAGTCCGTAGAAATCCTGTGCCTGATAGCGGAGATCCGAAACGATAGTGTCGCCCGAAGGGTAGTTGAACACAACGATGTCGTTCAGTTCCACATTGCCAAAACCCTTCGCACGCTTGTAATCCCACTGTGGCCACTCGATATACGACTTCGTGTTGATGATAGGCATCGTATGCTGAGTGAGCGGCATAGTGAGCGGAGTGTTCGGAATGCGAGGACCGTAGCTTACCTTGCTGACGAAGAGATAGTCGCCCGTAAGAAGCGATTTCTCAAGCGAAGATGAAGGGATAACGTAGTTCTGGAAGAAGAAAAGGTTGATGAAATACACCGCTACGAGGGCAAACACGATGGCATCTACCCACGACATGATGTGTGGAGTCAATCCTTCCGAGTCCTTCCACCACTGCCAGTTGATCTTCTTTGAGATATAAGCGTCGTAGATGAACGGTATGACAATCAAGCCGAGCCAGCTTTCAAGCCAGTAAAGGAAGAGCAGATAGAGAACGAGAACGATGATGAACTTCGTCCACTGCAGTTTCTTGTTCGGTTGTTTTTGTTTTTTCATTTTTTTGTTCGCGACGTTGTCGCGAGGCTAAAGGGTAAAGGCTAAAGGGTAAAGGATCACATCCGGATGGCTGCTTTTAGCTTTTAGCCTTTACCTTTTAGCCTCGCAGCTAGCTGCGAATAAATTTAAAAGTCAAAGAGGTCGCTCATTGTAAGCAATCCTTCGTGCTGTGCAGTATATTCAGCAGCGAGAACAGCGCCGAGGGCAAAGCCCTTGCGAGAGTGAGCGTCGTGAGTAATCTTGATGATGTCCTCTTCAGGAGAATCGTAAGTAATTGTATGGATGCCAGGAACTTCGCCACGACGAAGGTCATCAATGCGGAGAACGCCTTCTGCTGTCTCATGCAAGCCCCAACGCTCCTTGCGGTCAAGGTTCTCAATGATACCTTCTGCAAGAGTGATTGCTGTGCCTGAAGGTGCGTCGAGCTTATGAACATGGTGAGTCTCTTCCATAGTAACATCATACTGTGGGAACTGGTTCATGAGCTTTGCAAGATACTTGTTGACAGCAGAGAACATTGCCATGCCGACAGAGAAGTTTGATGCCCAGAAGAGTGTCTGTCCGCCTTCTGTACAAAGCTTCTTCACGTCTTCGCCGTGCTCCTTCATCCAACCTGTAGAACCGCTGACAACCTTCACGTTCTTTGCGAATGCCTTGAGGTAGTTGTCGTAGGCAGTCCAAGGTGTTGTGAACTCAATGGCAACATCAGCAGAAGCGAAAGCCTCGCTCTCGAAGTCCTCCTGGTTGTCAATGTCAATCTTACTAACTATTTCGTGGCCGCGAGAGATGGCAATCTGCTCTATCATCTTGCCCATCTTGCCGTAACCGATAAGTGCTATTTTCATATATTTTATTTTTTGTTCAAGTTTCGCAAGCTCAACTTGAGGCTACAGAGTACAGACTTCAGAGTACAGGCTTTTGGCTGCGCACTGTTTCTGGTGCAAAAGTTTACAAGCCGCATGGCAGCCTGTAGTTTGTACTCTGTAGTTTGTAGCCTCAATTTGAGCAAGTTGGAAACTTGCGAAAGTTGAATTACAGTTTCCAAACCGCTCCGTCCTTTGTATCCTTTACCTGGAAACCGAGGGCTGCGAGCTGGTCGCGAATAAGGTCTGATGTAGCCCAATCCTTGTTAGCCTTTGCCTTAGCGCGGAGTTCGAGAACCATATCGACAACCTTGCCGAAAGCTTCCTCGCGAGCTTCGTTGCCGCCTGTAGCTTCGTTCTTGAGACCGAGGATATCGAATGCGAAGAGGTTCATTGTCTCCTTGAGTTCTGCGAGGTCAGCCTCTGTGATTGTGCCCTTGTGGTCAACGAGAGTGTTGATTACGCGGCAAGCATCGAAGAGGTTGGAGATGACCACCTGGCTCTGCATATCGTCGTTCATCGCATCGTAGCACTTCTGCTTCAACTCTGAAACGACCTTCTTTGTTGCGTCGTCAGTTGCCTTTGCTGGCTGGATTCGCTCCATGTCGCCGATGGCAGTAAGCAAACGGTCAAGACCCTTCTGGCTTGCCTGCAATGCTTCGTCAGAGAAGTCAACAGGGCTGCGGTAGTGAGCAGAAAGAATGAAGAAGCGGATAACCATTGGCGAATATGGCTGAGTGAGAAGCTCATGCTCGCCATTGAAGAACTGGTTGAGCGTGATGAAGTTGCCGAGCGACTTACCCATCTTCTGTCCGTTGATGGTAAGCATATTGTTGTGCATCCAGTACTTCACCATGTCATCGCCCTGAGAAGCTGTAGCCTGAGCAATCTCGCACTCGTGGTGTGGGAAGACGAGGTCCATTCCACCGCCGTGAATATCGAAGTGGTTGCCGAGGTATTTGCGTCCCATGGCCGTACATTCGCAGTGCCATCCAGGGAAACCGTCGCTCCATGGTGATGGCCAACGCATTATGTGCTCTGGCTGCGCCTTCTTCCATAGGGCGAAATCCACCTGGTTCTTCTTCTCACCAACTCCATCAAGCTCGCGAGAATTGTTGATCACATCGTCAAGGTTACGGCCTGAGAGTTTGCCGTACTTATAGTCCTTGTTATACTTTTCAATGTCAAAATATACGGAACCGTTGCTCTCGTAAGCATAGCCGTTAGCCATGATTTCCTCAACAAGCTTTATCTGTTCGATGATATGACCAGTAGCGTGAGGTTCAATGCTTGGTGGAAGTACATTGAGGGCTTCCATAGCCTGATGGTAGCGGTTAGTGTAATACTGCGCAATTTCCATTGGCTCAAGCTGCTCGAGCTTTGCCTTCTTTGCAATCTTGTCCTCGCCTTCGTCAGCATCGTGCTCAAGATGACCTACGTCGGTGATGTTACGAACATAGCGCACCTTGTAGCCGAGGTGCTTGAGATAACGGAAAAGGAGGTCGAAAGTGATTGCTGGACGGGCATGTCCGAGGTGTGGATCGCCGTAAACTGTTGGACCACACACATACATACCCACATTGTTCTCCGCAATAGGCTTGAAGATTTCCTTGCGTCGAGAGAGTGTATTATAAATGTAAAAATTCATCTTGTTAATGTTTTTGCTTATGGTTTGCAAAATTACGAAAATAAATAAACTCCCGTAAATCGTTTATAATTTTTCAACATCTCTCCTAAACATTTATCAATCTTTAACACATTATATATAGATACGGCTCAATATCCGTGCGTTTTTTCATAATTTTGTGGCGTAATATACACTGCTTAAACAACATACAAAACAGAAGAAGAATGATTGTCAACATAAACGAAAGTCCAAGAATCAAGACCAATTCATGGCAGGCCATTGTAAAAGGCGCACGACTTGAAACACTTCCTGGTGCTGCCGTGCCTGTAATCATTGCCATTGCATTGGCTGCCGGCGACATGTATCGCTCAGGCAACATTGCCGATTTTAACTTCATCCCTGCCCTACTCTGCTTCCTTTTCGCAGAGATCATGCAGATAAACGCCAACTACATAAACGACTATTTCGACTTCAAGGGCGGTCATGACAGCGATGCTCGAATGGGAAACGCGCGTGTTGCCACACAAGGATGGATGACCATGCCGTTCATGAAGAAGGTTATCTTCGGGACAAACATCTTGGCAGCACTCGTAGGATTGCCTATCATGCTCTATGGAGACTGGAAATTGCTCTTTGCCATCGGTGCACTTTGCATGATTTTCTCACTGCTCTACACTACCCTCTTCTCTAAACGCGCACTCGGCGATGTCATGGTGCTGCTGTTCTTCGGCATCGTACCGGTTTGCGCCACATATCTTGTACTTACAGGAACTTGCAATTGGTACGTCTTCGTGGCATCCATAGCTTGCGGTTTCGAGATTGATTCCATGCTGGTTATCAACAACTTCCGCGACCATGATGAAGACCTTCGCACAGGAAAACACACCATCTCGCACATGCTTGGCCGCAAGCGAATGTTGCAGTTTTACCTTGCCATCGGCTTCATCTGCGTTGCCCTCGGCGCCTATTGCTACTACATCTATGGTTATGCCATGGCGTTCCACTTGCAGATCATCTACCTTCTCAACCACATGCGCGTTTATCATACGATGAAAGCCATCTGGCAGGGACCTGAACTCAACAAGCAACTCGCCAAGAACGGTCAGAACATACTTCTCTATGGCGTGCTCATTGCCGTTGGCATCCTGCTCACTTTCATCTGATTACAATAGCTATCATTTCTAACTGTTCACAGTTTCACATAGAAAAAGCGCCTCGAAAAACAGATTTTTCGAGGCGCTTTTTTCTTTATTTACTTACGCTTTTTCTTGGTTGTCTTTTTGGTGGTTTTCTTGCTTTTCTTTGTTTTATTGCTGCTTGAACCGTCGTCATTGCCCTCGTTATTGCCCTGGAACACGGAATTCCAAAGCACGAGTTCGCCGTTCTCGTCAGTAGCCACTACCGTGAATGTGCGACGCTCGCGGAAAGAACTGAGGTTGAACACGGCCTTCTCGCCGCTCTTCTTGCCCTCGCCCTCGAACTTCATTCCAGTGGAGTCGATGCATACCATCTTCATTGCAGCGTCCTTGTTCACAGGAAGCACAGATGTAAATTCCGTATTCTCCATGCCATCCACGAGTTCCGACTTCGTAAGCTTGCAAGTGAAAGTCTGGTCAACGAGTTTCAGGATGCCGTAACCTGTTGATGTTTGGGCAATTGCGTACTTTCCGTAGAATGCCTGGGCACTTACGAACTGTGGAGGAAGAACCACCTTTTCGCCTATCTTGAAGCCGTATTCCTTCTTATATGCAAAAGGCATAGGACCGTCTGCCTGGACACTCAGTGACACTTCCGAAGAAGCAGGCAATTCCGGCGACTTGCTCATCTGGCAAGGTTCTGCAATTTTTCCCTCTGCATTGATGAAACCAAACTTGTTCTTCTTGTTCTTTACCAGCATCTTGCCGCCAGCAAAGTAAGTGTTGGCGTCGGCATAGAGTTCATCCTTTATATCCGTAACCTTACCCGTTTCGTCTATAAGGGCGAGCATTCTCATGCGTTTCTTCTCCTTTTTCAGTGCCACGGCATAACCTTCAGAGATGTTCGATATAGTATCTGCCATGGCATCCACAACCATTGCGCCCTCAGCAGACATGATGCCTACCTTGTCGCCTACCTTCACTTTGTAAAGTTCTGTGGCAAAACGCGAAAGCGACTGCTGAGTTGGAGCCACAACCCACTGCGCACTCTGGGCATTGGCTGCTGCCGAGATGCCAAGGAAAAAGAGAATATTTGTTATAAGTTTTGTCATAGTTTGAAAGTTGGTTTGAGATTGTTTGATGTGGTTTGAGATTGCAATATCTGGGCGCAAAATTAAGTATTTTTGTTCTATTGCGAAAGAAAACCGCCATTAAGTATTGTTAAAAAAGAAAAAAACGCGCCTTTTGTTTGTCAAGTATATAAATAATGTGTAATTTTGCGCGAAAATAAAAAAATATTTATGAAAAGAACAACCATAACAGCCGCCCTTCCATACGCTAACGGCGGTGTACATATCGGACACCTTGCGGGCGTTTATGTGCCTGCTGACATCTATGCCCGTTACCTCCGCCTCAAGAAAGAGGAGGTGGTTTTCATCGGCGGTAGTGACGAACACGGCGTGCCTGTAACAATCCGCGCCAAGAAAGAGGGCATCACAACTCAGGAAGTTGTTGACCGCTACCACGGCATCATCAAGAAGTCATTCGAGGACTTTGGCATCACTTTCGACATCTATTCTCGCACTACTTCTGACATCCATCACAAGTTTGCTTCTGACTTCTTCCGCACACTCTACGACAAGGGCGTGCTTGAGGAGCATGTCGAGGAGCAGTTCTGCGATGAGGTGACTGGCGAATTCCTTACCGACCGCAACATCGTTGGTACTTGTCCTCGCTGTGGTGCTGAGGGAGCTTACGGCGACCAGTGCGAGAAGTGCGGTGCTACGCTTTCTCCTGAAGAACTCATCAACCCAACAAACAAGAACAACCCTGGTCATGGTCTTGTGAAGAAGCCTACAAAGAACTGGTATCTCCCTCTCGGAAAGTATCAGGAATGGCTTAAGGAATGGATCATTGAGGGGCACAAGGAATGGCGTCCAAACGTTTATGGACAGTGCAAGTCTTGGCTTGATATGGACCTTCAGCCACGCGCAATGACTCGCGACCTTGAGTGGGGTATCCCAGTTCCTGTTGAAGGTGCTGAGGGCAAGGTGCTCTATGTTTGGTTCGATGCTCCTATCGGCTATATCTCTAATACAAAGGAACTCTGCGAAAAGGATCCTGAGAAGTGGGGTACATGGCAGAAGTGGTGGCAGGATGAGGAGACTCGTCTTGTTCACTTCATCGGTAAGGACAACATCGTCTTCCACTGCATCATCTTCCCTGTGATGATGAAGGCTCACGGCGGCTATATCATGCCAGAGAATGTTCCTTCAAACGAGTTCCTCAACCTTGAGAACGACAAGATTTCCACTTCACGCAACTGGGCTGTATGGCTCCACGAATACCTCGTTGACCTCCCTGGCAAGCAGGATGTTCTTCGCTATGTGCTCACTGCAAACGCACCTGAGACAAAGGACAACAACTTCACTTGGGCTGACTTCCAGGAGCGCAACAACTCTGAGCTCGTGGCTATCTACGGCAACTTTGTGAACCGCGCTCTCCAGCTTACAAAGAAGTATTGGGGCGGTGTTGTTCCAGCTTGCGGCGAACTTCAGGATGTTGACAAGCAGGCTATCGCTGAGTTCAAGGATGTAAAGGACAAGGTAGAGGCACTGCTCGACCAGTATAAGTTCCGCGATGCACAGAAGGAGGCTATGAACCTCGCTCGCATCGGCAACCGTTACATCACAGAGTGTGAGCCTTGGAAGGTTTGGAAGACTGACCCTCAGCGCGTTGAGACTATCCTCAACATCTCTCTCCAGCTCTGCGCTAACCTTGCAATAGCATTCGAACCATTCCTCCCATTCTCTTCTGCTAAGCTTCGCGGAATGCTCAACATGGAGACTTTCGAATGGAACCAGCTCGGACAGACAGACCTTATCCCTGCAGGTCATCAGCTCGCTGAGCCTTCTCTCCTCTTCGAGAAGATTGAGGATGATGTCATCAAGGCACAGCTTGACAAGCTTGAGGCTACAAAGAAGGCTAACGAGGCTGCTTCGTTTGAGCCTGAACCTATCAAGGAGAACGTAAGCTTTGAGGACTTCGAGAAGCTTGACATCCGTGTAGGTCTCGTCACTTCATGCGAGAAGGTGAAGAAGTCAAAGAAGCTCCTCAAGTTCCATATTGACGATGGAACAAAGGAAGGTCGCACAATCCTCTCTGGTATCGCAGCATACTATCCAGATCCACAGGCACTCGTTGGCAAGCAGGTACTCTTCGTAGCAAACTTCGCAGCACGCAAGATGATGGGCGAAGAGAGCCAGGGCATGATTCTTTCTGCCGTAAACTTTGACGGAACACTCAGCGTAACGACTACTTCCGCTGATGTTAAGCCTGGATGCCAAGTAGGATAAAAGAACTATCATATCATGAAACTCTCCGAAATATTCTATTTCAACAAGAACGACCGTACGGTAGGCATCTGGCTTATTGCGATTGTAGCTTGTGTGATAGGAATATTCGCTTTCGGAGATAATGATGATGACGAGGAACTTGCCTCTGCCAATACGCAGGGACAGGTTCCTCGTTCTGGTTATAATGGTGCAGGAAAGAGAGGCTATGTGGATGATAATGATGTCAAGGATGGCGGTCATGGCATTGGCATTGATCCTGATGCCGGTCTTCATGACTTTGACCTGAATACGGCAACGCCCGACGAACTCCTTGACCTTGGTTTCACGGAGCGTGAGATTCGCAGCGTGATGAACTACCGCGCCAAGGGTGGCATCTACAGGCATGTGGAACAGATGTCGAAGATTTCCGGAATGACAAAAGGCGAATACGACCGCCTCGCACCTTATTTCTATGTGAGCGATGAGTTCCGTCCTGCATCGGATTTCGTGAAGATTCCTAAGACCAAGACCCACTCTAACTCCAAGACTCCCTCTAACTCCAAGACCCCCTCTAACTCCCCCACAGGGGGAGGACAGAGCCATCCGGGTAGTTTTCATCCGAATGGCAACCCCTCCCCTGTGGGGAGGTCGGGAGGGGTCGTTAAACTTAAGCCTGGCGAGAAGGTGCCTCTCAACGCTTCTGACACAACAGCCCTCAAGCGCATTCCGGGCGTTGGCAGTTATTACGCATCGCAAATCGTGAAGTATCGCGAGAAGCTCGGTGGTTTCTTCTCCATCCTGCAACTTGACGACCTCCAGAACATACCTGCCGACATACAGGACTTTCTCTCTTTCGACGCCGTCCCATTACGCAAAATAAAGATAAACACCCTCTCCATTAACAGGCTCATCACGCACCCCTACCTCACCTTCTATCAGGCAAAGGCGATAAAGGACTACATCCAAAAGAACGGTCCGCTGAAATCCATCAGGGAAATGAGCCTCAACAAGAACTTTACCGAGAGAGACATCGAGAGGCTGGAACCGTATTTGGATTATGAGTAGATTCAAGTTTCGCAAGCTTCGCTCGCGAAGGCTGAAGGCTAAAAGCTAAAAGCTAAAGGCCTTCCACCTCGCTAAAAAGAACGAATAAAACATTCCGCAGGCAAAGCCTTTAGCCTTTAGCTTTTAGCCTCAACTTGAGCTTGCGAAAGTTGAACATATCTTTCTAGAGAACAACCTTCGAAATATCCACAAGATTGTTTACGATGGCGTAGATGGTGAGTCCCGCAGGTGAGTGGATATTGAGCTTTCTGGCGATGTTGCGGCGGTGGGTCATCACGGTATTTACCGAGATGAACAGATGGTCGGCGATCTCTTTGTTAGCCATACCTTGCACAAGACACACTATTACATCTTTCTCGCGCTCCGAAAGACTATTGCTTGCTTCGGGGCTCGAGTGTATCATGCTGGAAATCTTTGTTGAAACATCCTTCTGTTCAACCATGCGTTCAAGATGACTGATGGCAGGAATGAAGATATCATCCTCCACATTTGCGTGTAGTTGCAACCACTCCTCTATATTATAAATATGGTAAAGAGTGGCAGTGAGCTTGTTATTTGCTAGCACATTTGCAGGGAGATACTTTATGATGATGCTCTTGAGCTCCTGAACTTTCGATGTTGTGTCGCCATGATGTTTGGAGAAAGTTACGATGTCGTAGTCGGCTTTCTTCTCTCCTTTCAGAAGGTTCTCCACGTATGGGAAAAGCGTCTTCTCCTCGTACTTCATGTGGGTAAGCACGGAGCGTACGTAAGAATCATATATTTTCAGAATGAGCATCTGCATCTTTGCATCTTCCTGAAGGGCATCTTCCAATTGTTTGCGAATGAGAGGCAACTGGAATTCCAGGAAATATTCGTGGGATGCTCGCAGGTAGCGCATGAGGGTCGGTATGGAAACGCTCTCATCCGGTCCCTGATGACGATAGCCGTTGATGATGAAGTTCACCACGAGTAGGAAGGTATGTGTATCGACTTTCTGGGCTTCGCAGACCTGCTTTACCGTCAAGTCGCCGAAACCGAGATTAATGCCAAAGGCTTGCATTGCCTGTAGCACGTTGTAATTGTCGCGGATGAGGGAGATCATTTGGTCGTCAGCCTCGTAGAGTTTCATTCGTTTCATGGGTGCAAAGTTACGGACTTTTTCCGTATTACGCAATAATCACTATTGGGTATTTTTCTCTATACCAATGATTTGCCCTAATCGTAGAGTGTCATTGATTGTGGGTAAAAAGGGTGAGAATGTTTGGGAGACTTTGAAAAAGGCCTTTTCGGATTGGTGCGAATGACCATAGGATTATAAGAGTGTTAGTGTACTAAATTACAGAATCCGAATATTTTATTCCAAGCACAACGAATCCACAAACACCGTCTCCAATTCTTCCATTCTATCGCAGAATTCAGCGTAGTTCTTAGCATCCTTACATATTTCAATGCCGAAGATTGACAAGGTGGAGTTGCTGTCCTTTATATGCGATGTTGGTACTTTCGTCTGCTTGCTTTCAAGTGGAGCAACGAATCCGCCTTTTGTAGCCTTGAGATTATCCATATATGTTATGACCTGGTGGATATCGTCTCTTTCCACTTTATAAACTTTATCATAGCTGCCGAGCCTTTTATATTTGGCATCCAGCACGAAATCTTGCTTGTAGAAGTCCGGGTAACGCGCACCACTTAGATGTCTCCTTCCATCAGCATCAATATCCTCAAAAAGGTAAATCTTACCTTTCTTAAGTTTGTTCTGAGGATGTACAAAACCATGCTTTGAAAGAATCGTATTTACATATTCTTCCCATAGCCAAGCACCATCAAAGAGAATGCCGCAGACCTCGTCGTCATTCTCTCCGTATTTCACTTCCTCCATTCGCAGTATCTGTATGCACAGGCTCTGCAAAGGTTTGTAATTAGTGTAATACGGATGCGACTTATGTCTAAGATTCTTGCTTATGACATTGCTTCTTTCCGACTTGTTGTAAGATGGCGTATGCTCGACAATCTCCTTAACATTCTCTATCGTATCACGATCCATGTTTAGCACAGCACTGCCATATTTCTTGGTTTTCATAAACTCAATGGTATGTCGAATCAGTTGAGTCATGCTGTTGTCATGGCTATACTCTCTTGTGGAATAAGCAATGTTTCCAATGAACGGAATGTTACGAGATATATGCCTATTGACATTTATTGTGCCACGAACATTTGAGTCGTTATGCTTGTATGTCTTGTATTCCCTGTAAAGCCCTTGGCACAGAGCATTCTTAAGGAAATACGGAAACATGAACATCATAAAGTCAAATACATCTTCTTGCTCGTTGTTGTGGCTAAGATCGAAGAGATTGAACGACAGCACTCGTTGCAA
Organism: Bacteroidaceae bacterium; assembly: GCA_024401305.1. GTDB lineage: Bacteria > Bacteroidota > Bacteroidia > Bacteroidales > Bacteroidaceae > Prevotella. The sequence goes on from JAKSLI010000025.1 coordinate 37,213, forward strand.
CATATAATGAAGCAGATAGTCGTCTCTGCCATTGTCAAAACGCGATTGAATCTTAATCTGCAGATTGCCTACACCAATAAAGCCCATGACATTGCCCGTGTTGACACGAACTTTGTCTGGGTCGCTGGTGTTTTGTAAGCCAAAGATAGTAGAACCGCCAATCCTATCGTCAGAATCCTCTATGCTATGTGGGAAAATGAGCAGGTTGTCATTGTCCTTGCATAGTTCGGATATAGACTTGTCCGCGATAGGAAAAAGCTCAGCAATATCTTTTCTATCAAAAACATTGCCGTTACTACCTATGTTATTATCTGTCAGATTAATCCTCATCGTCTTCTGTATCAGAAGTGTTTTCACTTACAACCTCTACAACATTGGAATATGCTTTCTCGAACTTCTTAAGAGAATCCTTAGCCTTACGGAATCCGCGCAAATATTCCTTGAGCAATGGTTCGATATTCATTTTCCAAAGCTTGCTGAAATCCCCGCCATTATCCTTCAACTTCAAGAAGTAAGAAGGACCTATCATATATGCCTCTCCCAGTCCTTCTGTATATGCTATCGCCTTGTTCAAGTTATGCATCCTTGTCTTTGCTTCTGCAGCAAGAGGTTCGCCAAGCACATCAAGCATATTCTCTGTGTCAGTAGGAGCGACTTCCATCCAAGTGAATCGGCGACGCATAGCAAAGTCCATGCTTTCCACAGAACGGTCAATATCGTTCATAGTGGCAAGGATATAAACATTCTCCGGCACATAGAAGCCTTTTGCAAAGACATCGCTTTCAGGAACAAGATTCTGGTACTGTGTCTGCACCAATACATCTGTCTTGCCTCTGTAGCCAGGATCTATTGCATAGAACAACTCGCCAAATATCTTTGAAGCCTCACCACGGTTGATTTCGTCGATGATCATTATATAAGGTTTCTCAGATTTCCTTATCTCTTTGACAATAGAAAATATGTATGAATCTTCTTGGCGAGTATTATCAAAGCCTTTACGTTTACTAATGTCTCCAACCTGATTGAGCTGTACATTGTCAATTAAGATGTCCAGAATATCATCAACTCTAATCTTTACATAATCTTTCTGAACTTTCTCATTATAAACCTCTATAGTATTATCTTTTATTGCCATTATCTGAAACACATTATGCCTTTCTGTTTCAAATAACGTTCTATTTTTTAAAGCGTCATCTAAAAATAGCCCTAATTTATTCTGCCAAGAAAGAGAGTCAATAGCCTCTTCACAGAACTTCTTGAAGACGCCATTCTTGCGTTCAAACCCCATCTGTCCATCGCCATTGTCTATAGGTCGCAGACCTTCCACAAAGTCTGTATAGTCGTAAGAAGGATGGAACTGAACAAACTTCATTTCCGCACCCATTTCCTCTGCAATAGCCTGAGCCATAAATGTTTTACCAGTACCCGGAGCACCTGTCAGGACGAGGTTCTTTGCTTCCTTTAGTAAGTCTATATATTCTTGGTATTTGCTTGTGGTAGTCATATTCAGTTGTTCTTTAGCATAGTTGATAAAAAGATCGTCTGCAACCCTATGGAATGTAAGTCTATAGGCACCTTCGAATTGCGTAAATTCCTGTTCTCTAAAGGAAATCCAATCAACACCGACCGAATAGAACTTATCTCCTTTTGTTGCCTTCGATGTAACCTTGCCAACTGCACTTATTTTCAATGTCGATGTTTTGTGGTCAGCACCTTTCGTATAAGTAGATTTCAGCATTATTACATCGCCGATACAAACTGATTCTATCTCCTTGTTCACATTGGCACTGCCAACTCCCATCCAAACAGAATCCTTATAGAATTGTTCACGACAATCTTCATCATCGAGGGTATAACCTGCTAACCAATATGTAGTTTGACGGTTCTTTGAAAGTTGATTATCCATCCAACGGTGCATTTGCCAAACCACATCTTGTGCAAGGAATATTTCAGAATGAACGTACGCGTCCGTTTCTTTGTATATCAATGATGTCAGTTCTTCATCCTTTGCCATGACATTGTAAAGGTCATTCATCAGATTCAGGAAATGAATATAGCATTGGCGAGTGTTCTTTTCCTCAATGCCAAAGTAGCGGCAATAGATATCGTATATATCCCATTTGTAGTAACAATACTTGGTCGGGGCGTATGTTGCCAGAATAGCAGCAATGGTACGCTCGTCATTAGGCACAGTCTTTCCTAAATCTTCTCTCCACACCTTCTTAACACTTGCGTGAAAAGTCTTTATGCGTTCTGCTAAATCTATGCTTTCGTCTTGCAATCCATTGAGGAACTTTTTTGCCAGTTCAGGCTCATTCTTTGCAAGCGAAACCAAAGAAGGCTTGCTGCGTTGCATGTCTATAAGATTGAAATCGCTTTGCGCTATCCTATTGATAAGTCGTATGGGTTCAAGTCCTTGACCCTCAGAAGCGATTCTCCATTTGTATAGTTCGTCGCATCCTTCCTTATCCAAAGTTCCCTTTTCCAAGACAAAGCTCTTGTATTCATCCAAAAGCTTTTCTGTAAGAATAATGCGTAAAGCTTCTACCAATTCGTCACGCAGTTGCCACTCAAAGCCATGCTTCTTGTCATAACCTTTCTGCATGGGTATCAGCCAGAAAGTTTCGTTTCCATCTGTACCAAGAATTTGGAAACGGTCGATAGTGCTTTTCACCCATTTTGCAAAGCCATTTATTTTCCCAATATAGTGCGAAGCCGATTCGCCATTATTCTTTGCCACTGTTGTACAAGTAGCCATATGATTCGGCTCACGCAAAAAGCAAAGCAGCGAATCAATACACTGATTTGCTTTGGGCTGTTTGAGCAAAGAATACCATTCTTCCGTAGATATTCCTATGTTTTCACATGTATATTCGCCGTCCGTTTTTCTGGTCTTATATATCGTCTGTAATGCCATAGCGTTTTCGTGGTTTATAATATCACAGCACTCTGAGTGTTGTCTTCAATGAGCAATTTGAGATTGCAAAGTTAAGAATTTATTTGATTTCAGCAAATATAAATAATGTTTTTTAAACGTGAAATGGGAAGGTTCTTCACATTCAAAATTCGATTTGCATGATTACAATTCCTTGAAAGCCTCTATAAGCATCTTCATGCCTTCTGTGGCAGTAGTCTTGAAATGTGTATAACCTAATTGTTCGCATTGTTCCATTTCTCCTGGATCAATAACGAATTTGGGAACAAGATGATGCGCGTAGTTAATGAAACCTGCAGCAGGATGCACTCGTAAAGAAGTTCCTATCACCACAAATATGTCCGCTTTGCTAATATAATCTACGGCAACATTCATGCTATCTACATATTCGCCAAACATTACTATATAAGGGCGAAGTTGTGCTCCATCATCTGCTTTGTCGCCTACCATAATCGGCGTAGTCAGGGGATATTCCTTGACACAGGTAGTACGATTATCCATTGAACATACTTTGGTAAGTTCTCCGTGGATATGGATAACATGGGTAGAACCTGCTCGTTCATGAAGATTGTCGATATTCTGTGTAATGATAGTAACTTCGTGTTCCTTCTCCAGTTCTGCTATAAGCCTGTGCGCTTCATTCGGTTCTGTCTCTGCAAGTTGCTTCCTACGCATGTTGTAGAAGTCAAGGCACTTTTGTGTGTCTTCATAAAGGCAATCCGCACTGGCAAGATACCGAAACTCCTCTTTTGTCCAGAGTCCGTCTTTGCCACGAAAGGTGCTCAATCCGCTTTCAGCACTTATTCCTGCACCAGTGAGGAATACTATATGTTGTCTTGTCATATTTCTTTTGCTATTGTATTCTGAGTTGAGGTCGAGTAGAGCGGAGGGATTTCACCTCCACCCTCTCACGGAACCGTGCGTGA